>NZ_JBITDL010000005.1:211155-376553 GCF_044454225.1 Streptomyces sp. NPDC051563 | reverse complement strand
GGGGGGGCGGGCTCCGCCCCCCGCCCTTATCGGGCTGGCCGTGAGCCGGGCGCCGCCCCCGGGGGGCTGACAGCCGCGGGGTGGGCGTCCGCCGCCGGCCCCGGCCGGCGGCGCACGCGCACCCCATCCACCACGGAGCAGTGGGAGGAATCCACATGCCCAGGCCCGACCCCGCCGCCCTCGCCCGTCCCCACTCGCCCGTGCACGACGTGGTGGCCGCCGTCGCCCGCAGGGTGCCGGCCCGCACCGCCGTGCGCACCGGAACCGATGCGGTCACCTACCGCGAACTCGACCTGTGGGCAGGGCAGATCGCCCGCCGGCTCACCGCCGCCGGAGTGGGCCGCGGCGACCGCGTCGGCGTGCTCGTCGAACCGTCGCCCGCCCTGGTCGCCGCCGCGCTCGGCGCCCTGCGCGCGGGCGCCGCCTACGTTCCCCTCGACCCGGCGACCCCGGCCGGTGACCTGGGTGCCGCCCTGTCCGGCGTCGCGGTGCGCTGCGTCGTGACCCGGGGTGCCGACACCGGCGCGACCCGTCCGGGCGGGCCCGGTGCGGGGCGGCTGCCCACCCTGGCGGTGGAGCCGTACGCCGCTCTGCCGGCGCCGGTGCCGGGCCCGGAGCGGGAGGGCGCCGCATCCCCGGTGAGCGGGCCGGACGGGCCCGCATGCGTGGCCGTTCCCCTGCCGCGAGGGCCGGGCGCCCCCGTCGGCGTGGTCGTCACGCATGCCGAGCTGTCCGCCGCGATGACGACGCGACGTGCGCTGTGTCCGGGCACCCCGGTCCTTCTGCTGACAGAGCCCCTCGCCCACGAGGCCGCCGCGGCGGGCCTGTGGGCCACGCTCGCCGCGGGTGGCCGGCTGATCCTCGCCGGCGCGGAGCAGACGCGTGCGCCCGGAGCCCTGGCAGGGCTCGTGGAGCGCCACCGGGTGACCCAACTCCTGTGCACATCGGCCCTCTTCGAGGACCTGCTGGGAGCTGCCGGCGGGCCGGGCCTCCGGCAGCAACTGCGCACGCTGGACACGGTGACGCTGGCTGCCGGACCGCCCCCCGCGTCCCTCCTCGATCGTCACGAGGCCCTGCTCGGCCGGACCGTGGCCCTCGTGGACCTGACCCGGTCCCCCACCACCGCCCCCGCGACGGGCGCGACCGGCGCGGCCTTCGACGCGGACGCCCGCGGACGCTTCGGCCGCCCGGACGCCGTCGTCCGCTGCCTCGCCCGGCCCACCGCGCGCACCCGGTCCGGGGCCGTGCCCGCGCGCTAGTCGGAGACCCGGGGCGGTCTTGCCGATCCCCCGGATCCCCCGGATCCCCCGGATCTCCCGGATCTCCCGCCGCCGAACCGGAAGGAGCACGACGCCCATGCCCTCCGTACCTCCCGATCCCGCCCCTCCCCATCCCCTGCGCCCCCTGCGTGCCGAGGAGTTCGAGGCCTGGGCCCTGGTCGTCGCCGACAGTTACGGCGAGGACCGGACGGCGTCCCAGCTGGCCGTGGAACGGACCACGATCGAACTCGACCGCACGCTCGCCGCGTTCGACGGGGACCTGCCGGTCGGCGGCGCCGCGCTCTACACGCGGGCGCTGACGGTGCCCGGCGCGATCGTTCCCGCCGCCCGCGTGGTCTGGGTGGGCGTGGCCCCGACCCACCGGCGGCGGGGCATCCTCACCTCCCTCATGCGCCGGCAGCTGCACGACGTCCACGCGGCGGGACGGGAGCCGATCGCCGTCCTGAACGCCTCCGAGGCCCCGGTCTACGAGCGCTTCGGCTACGGGGTGGCCTCGTACCAGGCGGACTACCTGGGCGACACCCGGGCGATGGCCTTCCGCCCCGGGACCGACCTCGGCCGGGGCCGCATCCGGCTGCTGCCCCGCGAGGCGGCCCGGCCGGTCCTGGAGCAGCTCTACGACCGGGCCCGCACGCTGACCGTGGGCCGCATCGACCGGCCCGGACCCTTCTGGAACGACCGGCTCTACGACGAGGAGCACGCGCGGAACGGGGCCACGGCCCTGCGCTTCGCCGTGCACACCGAGCCCGACGGCGAGGTGAGCGGATACGCCTTCTACCGGCTGCGCGGGGGCGGCCACGAGAACCCGCACAGCGCGGTGGAGGTCGGCGAGGTGCTGACCACCACCGGGCCGGCGTACGCGGCCCTGTGGCGCTATCTCATCGACATCGACGTCCACCCGTGGGTCCGCTACCGCGGTGCGCCCGGCGAACCGCTGCTGCACCTGCTGGCCGACATGCGGTCCCTGCGCACCACCGTCTCCGACGGTCTGTGGGTACGGCTCGTCGACGTCGGCCGGGCGCTCGCGGCGCGCCGCTACGCGGCACAGGTGGACGTCGTCCTCGATGTCGAGGACCGGTTCTGCCCGTGGAACGCGGGACGGTACCGGCTGTCCGCCGACGGCGGGCAGGTCTCCTGCGTCCGTACGGCCGCTGCCGCGGATCTGCGCCTGACGGCCGCCGAACTCGCAGCCGCGTACCTGGGCGGCACCACGCTGGAGACCCTCGCCCGCGCCGGCCGCGTCACCGAGCTGCGCCCCGGCGCCTTGGCACGCTCCTCGTCGGCTTTCCGGTGCGGCCACGAGCCGTGGTACTCGGCCGAACACTGACCGCGGCCACCCACCCCGCAAGCCCCGCGGAACGAGCTCCGCGGGGCTTGCGGCGTGCCGGGCCCGGCCGGTCACGGGGTCCGCTGGTTGACCCAGCGGCGCTGCCCCGACGGCCAGGGCTCGCTGCTCGCGGGGGTGGCGAGCAGGCTCCGGAGCCGGGACAGGCGGGCCCGGAGGGACGGGTACGGCCCGGCCAGGAGCAGCGCGAGAGCCGCGGTGTCCAGGGCGGCGAGCACCCCGAAGACCGCGCCCGTACCGGCGAGGAGGGCGAAGAACACGCCGAGCGGCGGACCGGCGCTCCATACGAGAGCGGTGCCCGCCGGCGCCGCGCGCGGTGCGCAGGCCGTGGCGCAGCCGAGCAGGCAGAGCAGTCCTGCCATCGCGGGAACCGTCGGGGACGGACCCGCCCCGGCCAGGCCCGCTGCCGCGACCGCGCCGAGGCCGAGGGACACGGCCGCCCGCGTACGGGGACCGGTCGCGGCCGGCCGGTGGCCCGGGGCGGCGGCGCTGCGTGTACGGGAGCGCAGGCGCGGGCCGAGCAGGGCCGCGCCCGTCGCCGCCGCGGCGAGGACCGCCCCGACGGCGTAGCCCCCGGGCGTCCGTCCCGCCAGGAGCACGCCCGCCGGTACGGCGACGGCTGTCTGCAGCGCGCACAGCAGCCGTGTCGCGCTGCCTGCGTGCCGTCCGGTCACCGTCGCGGTCGCGGTCACCCGCCGCCCCCCACTCTCTCCGCCGTGCCGGTCAGAAGAAGGTCCGGACGAGATCGATCACGGTCTCGCCGCGGGTCACCGGGATGAGCTGCCACTTGTCGAACGCGGTGCACGGGTAGGCGAGGCCGATGCCGGCCCAGTCCCCGACGCGGACGTCGTTGCCGGGGGCCAGCCGGATGAAGGCGTGCTGGTCGTTGACTTCCCTGATCACGCAGTCGTGCAGCGGCTGCGTGGATCCGTCGTCGCGGCGGACCAGTTGCGGCTCGGGCTGCCAGGCGTCGAAGGACAGGTCGCGCTTGCCGGCCGTGACCAGGGCGAGGCCCGGTTCGGGTCGCGAGGTGACCCGGCCCCAGGCCCGCAGGGCGGGTCGCAGCCGTCCCTCGCCCGCCGCCTCCCGGGAGAACGGCGACATCCAGCGGTAGAAGCCGTCGTCGTGGGCGATGTAGCAGCCGCTGCGCAGGACCGGCAGCACGTTCAGCCCCTCGGGCCAGGGTGCGGTGAGGGCCTTGGCCACCTGGTCGAAGAAGCAGCTGCCGCCGGCCGTCACCACGACGGTGTCGGTCTCGAACAGCCGCTCCTCGTGGATGAGTTCCGTCACCTCGCGGATGCGGCGCAGGAAGCCGTCGATGACCCCGAGGCTGTTCGGGGAGGGGTCGTTGACGAGGACGCCTTCGTATCCCCCCACTCCGGCCAGCCGCAGTACCGGGCTGTCGGCGACCGCGCGGGCCGTGGCGAGGGCGTCCGCCACGGTGCGGGCGCCGGCCCGGCCGCCCGTACGGCCGATCTCGACGATCACGTCGATCGGCCGCGAGGGCGCGGGCCGCAGGGCGCTGAGGGCCTCGTGCATGCGCCGGACCACCTCGGGCGAATCGGCGAAGCAGCTGAAGCGGTAGCCGGGGTCGCGGTCCAGGTCGGAGCTGACCCAGTGCAGGGACGGGGCGTCGACGAGTTCGTTGGCGAAGAGGACGTTCGCCACGCCGAAGTGGCGGTAGACGCGCAATTGCGCGGTGTTGGCGGCGGTGATCCCCCAGGCGCCGGCGTCGAGTTGGCGTGCCCAGAGCTGCGGCGCCATGGTGGTCTTGCCGTGCGGGGCGAGCTCCACACCGCGCTCCGCGCACCATTTGGCCATGGTGGTGACGTTGTGTTCCAGGGCGTCGGCGTCGAGCGTGAGAACGGGCCCTACGAACCCGTCGTCGAAGAGGTTCAGGCCCCGGGCGGCCAGCTCGGCCACCGTGCCGCCCTCCGCGGAGACCGGCAGTCCCTTGAAGCGCCAGTCGATCACCTCGTCGCCGAGGGCCCGGAGCGCCTCCCGGTCGATGGCCTCGTGCGGTGTGGTCACCGTGATTCCTCCCGTGTTCGGTTCGGTCTTCTGTGTCCGGCCGGGCCGGCCCCGCCTGCCGACCGGCCCGGCCGCCCCCTTCGGTCAGGCGAGGATCGCCCGCAGTTCGCGTGCGAACACGGCGACGTCCTCAGGGGTGTTGTAGTGATGGGGCGCCACGCGCACGGCGTGGTCCACTCCCTCGCTACGCATGAACAGCGGCGTGTGACTGCCCTGGGCCACCCAGACGTTGACGCCGCGGGCGGCGAGTTCGTCCCGCAGGCGCGGCGCCGGCGCGTGGTCGCACACGAACGTGACGATCGAGGCGTGGTGCGTGCCGGGGTCGACGAGCCGGATGCCGGGCAGTTCCTCGACCGCCGCGCGGACGAGGTCGCGCAGCGGGCTTCCGGAGGGCTCGACGGCGCTCTCCGTGCGGCGGAGCTGGTACCGCAGGGCTGCGTCGAGCCCCATGACGGCGGCGGCCGAGCGCTCGGCGTACTCGAAGCGCCGGGAGCCCTCGGTGTGTACCTGGTAGGTCGTGCCGGAGGTCATGTCGGCGACGTGCAGATCGTGGAACGGGGGGTGCGCCCGCTCGCGCAGACGCGGTCCGATGTACGCGAAGCCGGTGCCGCGCGGCCCGCGGAGGAACTTGCGGCCCGCACCGGTGAGCAGGTCGCATCCGATGTCCCGTACGGATACGGGCAGTTGTCCCACCGACTGGCAGGCGTCGACGAGGTACAGGCACGGCCAGGGGGCCAGGAGCTGCCCGATCTCCTCGACGGGGTGGACGATGCCGCACCCCGAGGGCACGTGCGGGACCGAGACCACGGCCACGTCCTCCCGGATGGAGTTCCGCATCCACTCCACGTCCAGGTCGCCGCCCGGCAGCAGGGGCACGACCTCGATCCGTACGCCGGTGCGCCGCCTCAGCTCGGTCCACAGGATGAGGTTGCCCGCGTACTCGTACGGGGTGATCCAGATACGGTCCCGTGCCGACAGGGGCAGGGCCGTGACGGCCGAGGTCCATGCGCGGGTGGCGCTGTCGAACAGTGCGAGGTCCTCGGCCGGGGCGTCGAGCACGCGGGCCAGGCTTTCGTACACGCCCTTGTCGAGCGTGTCGGCGTGCCGCAGTTCGGTCTCGTACGCACCGTCGCGCGCCTCCCCGCGCAGACAGTCGGTCATGGCGTCCACGACGGCGTCGGGCATGAGCCCGGCGCCCGCGGTGTTGAGGTGTACGGGCATGGCGGGGCTCTCCTCGTGGTTCCCGTGCGTACGGTTCAGGAAGCCCGTGCGAGAGCGGCCGCTTCCGCGAAGGAGCCCTCGGTGCCGAGCTGTTCGGGGTCGCCGCCGGCCCGCTTCCACCTGCGGTACTTGGAGGCGTAGCTGAGCAGCGTCTCCTGGTTGCGCCGGCCGCGGGACCGGGTCAGGATGCCCGCCCACAGTCCGTCCCAGCGGGCGTAGGCGGGGTCCCGCAGCAGGACGCGGTGGGCGCGCTTCATGTTCCAGAACGGCACGCCCGTGTTGAGGTGGTGCACCAGGTGGTAGTTGTCGTGGTGGCGCCCGAGCAGGAAGCGCTCGATCGCCCAGCCGTGCCGGTTGCGCGTCATCAGGATCTGGCGCGACTCGCTCTCCGGCAGCGGGTAGTGCTCGGCGAGCTCCGACAGCCAGCCGATGGCGATGGCCGTGGTGAACAGCGGCACGAACCAGAAGAGGAGCAGTTCCAGCAGCCATCCCTGCCACGTGCACACGGCGGCGATCGCGGCCCACTGCGAGAGCATCAGCACGAGTTCGGTGCGCTGGCGGATCGGCATGGACACCGCGGCCCCGTCCGCCTTGAAGAGGATGCGGTCGCGGACGACGTACGTCACGTACTCCGCGGCCCGCAGGCCGAGGATCGCCTGGGCGATGTTGCGCAGGAAGAACGCCCGGTCGGACTGGGTGTGGTCGTAGAGGCCGACGCCGACGTGGAAGTTGTAGTCGGGGTCCTTCTCCGGATCGCCGAGGAACCGGTGGTGGAAGCCGATGTGGGAGTGCCGGTACGGGTTGTACATGTGCAGGACGAGATAGCCGGAGAACACCGTGCCCAGGGTGAGGTTGAGCCGGCCGTTGCGTGCGAGCACCTTGTGCGAGGACTCGTGCAGCAGGTTCACGAAGGCCCGCTGCGTGGACCCGATGAGGACGAGCGCGACGGGGTAGAACCAGTAGGAGACGCCCACGCTCAGCCAGACCGAGGCGGCCAGGATGAGGTAGTCGCAGAGCAGCGCCAGCGGGGCATGGTGGTTGTCCAGCGTGCACAGCTCTCGGAGCTCCTTGCGCACGGTGCGGTCGAGCCTGCTGAAGTCCAGGCTGCGGAGGTCGTTCTGTACGGAGGTCGTCACGTTTCCTCTCCAGGTGCAAAAAGGGCAGCACGGCGCGGACCGGAACAGACGGGGACGGGCCTCGTCGCGGGGTCGGTTCCGGGAGCTGGGCGGCGCGTCGCGGACCCCGGCGGACGGCGGCGGGCGGCTGGCGGCGGGCGCATGCCGATCGCGCCCGGGCCGCCCCGGCCGCCGGGGGAAGGCGACTGCGTCGTGTGGCGTCAGGCGGTGGGGCCGGCGAGGATCGCGTCCAGCAGCTTCTCGGCGCCGTAGCGGACCACGTCGGTCGCCGGCAGGCCGGTGGCCTCCTCGATGGCGGCGATCTCCTCGCGCGCGCGTTCGTCGGAGAGTCCGGCGGTGATGAGGGAGAGGCCCACGATCGGGCAGCGGCCCTCCGGCCACACCCAGCTCGCCCCCTCCGCGTGCATCTCGATCGCCCGCTCCAGCGACGGCAGCGGGTGGTCCGGCAGGTACTTGATGGCCGGCCGGCTCAGGTCGTGGCACATGATCAGGGAGTCCGCGCGGCTGCCGTGCATCAGGAACAGCGGACCGCCGGAGCCCCGCGGGTGGTTGAGCGCGCCCTGCCCCTCGACCAGGACGAGGTCGCTCCCCTCGACGGCGGCGACGACCTCCTCCTCGATGATCTTGGCGACGTAGTCGACCATGATCGCGTCGATCGACACCCCCTTGCCGGTGATCATGGTGCCGATCTGCCCGGTCGCCACGAAGGCGGGTGCCAGGCCGCGGCGCAGCGCCACCTTCTCGATCTCCAGCATGGTGGTCATCTTGCCGATACCGCAGTCCGTGCCGACCGTGAGCACCGTCCGCGATCCGGGCCGGTGCGTCTGTATCTCGAACACGGGCTTGCCGTCCTCGTGGAACTCGACGACGTAGCGCTCCTTCGGCTCCCGGCGGACGTCCCAGAGCGTGGCCCCGCTGCGCTCGGCGGCGGCACTGATCTCCTCGTCCTCGGCCAGCATGGTGTGCAGCCCGTTGATCACGTCGAGGCCCCGGCCGATCGCCTCCAGGACCGTCGGCCGCCAGTGCGGCGGCAGGATGCCGCCGGTGGGCTCGGTCCCCAGCAGGACCGCGTCCGGCTCGAAGGCCATGGCGGCCTCGATGTCCGCCACGATCGGGATCCCGGCGCCGAGGCCGCCGGTGACCACCTCTCCGGCGTCCCGGCCGGCGTTGTCGCGGTCGACCACCGCGACCACGCGGTCGGAGCGGTACCGCAGGATGCCGGTCACGGTCTTGGCCGTGCTCGGGGTGATCTCCCCGTCGGCGAGGATCGCGATGCGCTTCAGATGGTCCATGTCAATGCCCTTCGATACGAGGTGCGGTGGTGGTGTGGTCTGGCACGGGGGTGTGGTCGTGTACGGGGCTGCGGTCTTGGACGGGGGTGTTGGCTTTCGCCTGCGTACGGGCTTTCGCCTGCGTGCGGGCTTTCGCCTGCGTACGGGCTTTCGCCGGCCTGCGGGCTTTAGCCAGGTGGAGGCAGACTCCGGCGATGGCGGCCGTGCCGAGGCCCAGCCAGTACCAGTCGCCGGCGCCGTGGTGGTAGCTGGTCAGGAAGACCGCCCCGCCGAACAGCGAGCCGAGGGCCTCGCCCGAAGTCAGCGAGACGCCCTGGAGGTTGGAGGACGCGATGGGGGACACGTTGGTCAGCCGGTTGAACGCGATGCTGACCATCGGCGCGTAGAGCATCTCGGCGAAGGCGAACACCCCCATGGCAACGGCCGCACCGGCCACGGCCGGCAGGCCGACGCCCAGGAGGACGATCCCGCTGCCGAAGGCGATCACCCCGAAGGCGAGCAGGGTGTTCGGCTCCACGCCGGCCCGCAGCCTGCGGTTGGCCAGGACGGTCACCCCGGACTGGAGCAGCACGATGACGACCGGGGGGCCGCCGAGCAGCACCGCCCGGAGCATCGGAGCGTCGACCGCGAGGCTCACGTAGAGCGCGAACGCGGAGTAGAACTGCCCGTAGACGAAGGCCCCGGCCACCGTGAGCCCGATGGCGCGCGCGCACTCCGGATCGCGCAGCGCACGGAGCCGCGCCCGGGAGCCTTCGGCGGGCCGGACCGTGCTCGGCGGTCGCAGTCTGCGCGGCACCCCGACGAGGAGCGTGACCGCGGCGGCGAGGTAGGCGAGGGAGACCAGGGCGATCAGCGGCCGGTTGTCACCGGAGACGTAGAGCGCGCCCGCGATGAACGGACCCAGCGCGGCAGCTGCGTTGGTGGCCATCTGCATGATCGCGTAGACGATGTTGCGGGCCGGCTCGGCGGCGAGGTTCTCCGCGACCAGCACGCGGACGAGGACTCCGTGGACGCTGTTGCCGAAGCCGGCGAGGCACAGCGCCAGCACGACCGGTACCGGGCGGGTGGTGTAGGCCAGGGCGCCGAATCCGGCGGCCGAACAGACCATGCCGGCCGCCATCGTGACGGAGTACGGCAGTCTCGGCAGCCAGCGGCTGACGGGCAGCGAGGACAGGCCGATGCACAGGAGGAAGGCGAACATGCCGAGTCCGGCGATCGACGCGTTCCCCTTGCCGCCCTGGGTCAGCATGACCGCGAGGACCGGCATCAGGGAGAACTTGCCGAACTGGCAGAACAGGTAGTTGGCGGCGACGACGCGCCGCAGGGCCGATTCGCCCATCAGGGGCCCGGCGCCCTTGCGTTCGATCACCTCAGTCATCGCTGACCCCGTCCGTCCGCTCGTAACCGACGTGCCGGGAGAGGTCGTTCTCGCGGCTGAGGTCGCGGTCGGCGGCCGGGTGCGGCACGGGCCCGGCCGTGGCGGCGGCCTTGGCGGTGGCGGAGGCCGTGGCGGACGCGGTGCCCGTTTCCGGGGCCGGCGCAGACTCCGGGAGGCGGGTGCCCGAGGACGGGGCGTCCGACTGGGGCGCGCCGGACGGCGGGGTCACGGTGAAGACCAGCCGTGCCGCGCTCGCCACGGCCTTGGCGGCCGCCTGCGCCGGAGTGGCGCCGGTGGCGATGACGTATCCGGCGCGGTCGCCCGACCAGCGGACCGGGCCGATCCGCCGGCCGACCTCGTGCAGGACGCGGACCTCGGCCACGTCCGGGTCGGCGAGGACCTCGGCCTCCCCCGTCACCGCGGCCAGTTCTCCACACGGGGCCTCGGCGAACGCGATCGCCGAGGCCCGCAGGGCCTGCGGCGGTCCGGCCAGGGGTTCCGTCCGGTCCAGCGCCCAGGCCACGGTCAGCTCTTCCATGTCCACGCCGTACGCGAGGCGCACCAGTTCGTTGATCCGGTCGCCGCCGCGGCGGCAGTGGCCCTCGACGATCCGCGGACCGGCGGAGGTCAGCTTCACCTCCACGTGGGACGGACCGTCGGTCAGGCCGACGGCGTCCAGAAACGCCCCGACCACCTCGACGGCCTCCGTACGCACGGCCTCGTCCAGGGTGGCGGGCATGGTGTGCCCGCTCTCCACGAAGCCGTGACCGGTCGACTTGTCCGTGAGGGCGAGGACGACGTGGCGGCCGGCGAAGGTGAAGGTCTCCACACTGATCTCGGGGCCGTCGAGGTGCTCCTCCATCAGGAACGCGCTCACTCCGGTGCCCGCGAACCCCTCGGCGACCGCGTCCACCCCGTGCGGGTCCACCAGGACCACCCCGAAGCTGCCGGTCGCCGCCACCGGCTTGGCGATGAACGGGAAACCGTGCTCGGCGCCGAACGCGCGCAGGTCGTCCGCGGTCCGCCCGAGGGCGGCCGCCACCGGACTCACCCCGCGTTCGGCGAGCCTGGCGCGCATGGCCCATTTGTCGGTGACCAGCCGCGCCGTCTCGCGGTGCGGCCCGCGCAGCCCCAGCCGCTCGTTGAGCGCGGCGAGGGACAGCAGCGCGTGCTCCTGGATGCTGACCACCGCGTCGAAGGGCCGGAGTGCGTGCAGATGCGCGACGAGGTCGACGAAGGCCGGATCGGTGTAGTCGGTCAGCAGCGTCACGACCGGAGCGACGGCCTCCTCGGCCCGGACACGCTCGGGGCGCTGCGCCCACCACACCTCGGCTCCCAGCTTGACCGCCGCGTCGACCATGGTCTGCTGATCGCCGAGGACAAGTACACGAGGCTTCATGGCAAGAATGGTGACAGTGGGTTGCCTAATTTGGCAACCCCCTTTGCCGAGGTGCCGCAGGGGAAGCCCGAGGCTGCCGGTCTCAGGCCAGCGCGGCTCCGCCGTCGAGGGTGAGCACCGTGCCGGTCGCGTAGCCGTTGCCCAGGAGGTACAGGTAGGCCTCCGCGGCTTCCGCGGGGCTGCCGACCCGCCGTACGGGAAGGGCGTCGCCCTGCGCCCGGAGGAAGGCCTCCGGGTCGGGCACGCTGCTGTCCCAGAGCTCGGTGCGGATCGCACCGAGGCGGACCGCGTTGACCCGCAGCGGGGCGAGTTCCAGGGCCAGGGCGCGCGTCAGGCCCTCGACGGCCGCCGTGATGCTCGCGCCGAGCGCGGCCCCGGGGGCGGGGCGGGTGGCGAAGGCGCCGGAGGTGAAGGTGATCGAGCCGCCCGTACGGAGCTTCGGCGCCGCGTACTTCGCGGCGAGCAGGGCGCCCCAGTACCGGCGCTCGAAGAACGCCCGGGACTCCGCGGCGGTGAGGTCGGCGAGCGGCTTCAGCACCAGGGGCTCCCCCGCCGTGTAGACGAGGTGGTCGAAGGCGCCGGTCCGGTCGAAGAAGGCGGCGAGCGCGGCCTCGTCGGCTACGTCCACCCGGACCCCCTCCGCCGGACCGTCGAGCCTCTTCACGGCCAGGTCGACCCGCTCCTGGCTGCTGGAGGCGACGACCACCTCCGAGCCCTGGGCAACTGCGTTCTGTGCGACGGCGAATCCGACGCCGGAGGTACCGCCCATGACGACGACACGCCGGGTGTTTGCTGTGGTGTTCATGACCAGGACGCTACGTGTCACGGGAGAGACGATGAATGGCCTGAAGTCTCGATTCCCTGTCCGGTCGTCTCGCGGTCGGGACACTAGGGTGAGCGCATGGACATACTCAGCGACACGCTCGCGGCCCTGCGCACCGGGCGTCCGTCGGTGGTCCGTACCGACGCCCGGGCGCCGTGGGGCGTGCGTTTCCAGCCCGTCGCGGGAGCCGGGTTCCACGTCGTCGTCGAAGGGAACTGCTTCCTCCTGCCGGTCGCCGGCGATCCGATCGCCCTGGGCCCCGGCGACGTCGTGTTCCTGCGGCGCGGCACCGGCCACGCCATCTGTGACGCGGCCCCCGGCGAACCGGTCGCCTTCGAGCCCTCCCGCGTCGACACCTCCTCGCCGATCGGGCGGTTCGCCGTCGAGGGCGACGGCGCCCGCAGCGTGCTGGTGTGCGGGGCCTACCACCTCGACATCGACCGGCCGCATCCGCTGCTCGGCGATCTCCCGGAGGTCATCCACCTCCCGGCCGGCCCCGGCCGCGATCCGGCGCTGCGCTCGGCGGTCGACCAGCTCTGCGCCGAGATCCACCGGCCTCAGCCGGGTTCGGACTCGGTGGTGGCGGCGCTCGTCGATCTGCTGCTCCTCTACATCCTGCGGTCCTGGTACGCCGAGTTGACCGGGGAGCGGACGCAGGGCTGGGCCTCGGCGCTGAACGACCCGTTGATCGCCCCGGCGCTGAAAGCGATCCACGAGGATCCGGCGCATCCGTGGACCGTCGAATCGCTGGGGAGCCGGTCCGGGCTGTCGCGGGCCGCGTTCGCCCGGCGGTTCACCTCGGTGGTCGGTGAGCCGCCGCTGGGCTACCTGACGACGTGGCGGATGGCCCGCGCGGCGCGGATGCTGCGCGAGACGGGCGACCCGCTGGGCGCCGTGGCCCAGAAGGCCGGCTACACCTCGGAGTTCGCCTTCGCGAAAGCCTTCAAGCGCCACTTCGGCACCCCGCCCGGGGCGTACCGGCGGGAGCGGCGGCCGGCATCGGGGGCGGCGTCGGCGTCTGCCGGGCAGGGCCCGAAGGGGACCACCTAGGGCGGTGCCGCGCTGCCTCCGGGCCGTCGCGCGGTGTTTCCGGGCCGCCCCTGGGTGCGGTGAGCCACCCGGCGACCGCGCTCAGCGCAGCTCCGGGTGACGCCGGGCTCGATGCCTCCCCACGCCCCGGAGGCGGCACGACCATGGGGCCCCCTCCTCCCGCGCGAGCTTCGCATACGCGAGCGTGCGCACCTTGTCGCTGGCGGCCGGGTCCCAACGAGCCGGGGCTCGTGCTCCGATGCCGGAGATCGGGGGCTTCGGGGAGGCGGCACCAACGCCCGGAGTGCGGCCCGGCAGACCGTCCGGGGATTCCGCTCCCCCGCGCCGGACCGGGCTGCCACGGCGGCCACCTACGCCCCGCACAAGGGTTGGCGCGACTGATCTACCCGCACCGGTAGGCATCTTGATGAACTGTCAGGGATGGGCAGACCTGCGGGCGTTTGGGTGGACGTCGGCTGAGCTCGGCCCGTACATGGTGGTTGATTCCGGGCCGTGGACGGCTCTTGACGGTACTTGGGCGTTGTGCGAATCTCTCGACAGGTCTGGACCAATTGTCTTCATCGGGTGGGGGCCCGAGCTGCCGACGTCTCCGGCGATCCTCGGATTTCCGGCGGTCCGGACCACTCACGGCCATCGGCCGGTCCCCGGGGGAGGGCCGGACGTCCCATGGTGGCCGGCGCCGTCACCGAACCCGTTCGCCGCAGCCTGCCGTCGACCTCTGAAGTCCTCACGTGCGGTTTTCCGCGCCCAACGACGCGTCCGCACGTTGACACGTGCCGCTCCTCCCTTCCGCCCTGCTCCGACGTCCTAAGTGAGCCCCGATGTCCGAAGTACTCCCCCTGCCCGACCGCACACCGGCCTCGCCGGCCCAGCAGGGCGTATGGCTGACCGACCGACTGGGACTGGCCCGCGAGGCGTTCCACATGCCGGTGCGGATCTCCTTCGACCGGATCGACACGGCTGCGCTGACCCGCGCGGTGACCGCGGTGACCGGGCGCCACCCGGCCCTGGGCGCACGCCTGGTGGAGCGCGACGGGCTGGTCTGGCAGGAGCAGGCGGCGCGGCAGCCCGAACTGGTGCAGCTCGAAGCACCGGCGGACGAGGCCGACTTGGAGAAGCTGCTGGACGAGGAGGCGGCTCGCCCGTTCGCCCTGGAGACGGGACCGCTCAGCCGCTTCACCCTGCACCGGCGTGCCGACGGCAGCGCCGAGCTGCTGATCACCGCGCACCACGCGGTCTTCGACGGCAACTCCAAGGACGTCCTGACCCGGGACCTCGCAGCCGCGTACGGATCGGCGCTCCGGCCCGCGCCCACTTCCGCGGACCCGGCCGCGCGAGCCGCACCGGCCGCCCCGGTCGTACCGGCCGCCCCGATCGCCCCGGTCACCCCGCCCGCGGATCCCGGGGTCGTACGGAGGGCCGCCGAGTGGTACGGGCCGCGGTGGGCCGCCGCCACCGACCCGGTCCTGCCGGGCGCGCCGCGCACCCCGACGGTCGCCGGGGCCGGTGAGGCGGTCGAGTGGCGTCTCGACGGCGCGGCGGCGCAGGAGTTGGCCGCTTCGGCCGCCCTCGCCGGCACGACGGTCTTCGAGTTCCTGCTCGCGGCCCTGCACGGGCTGCTGCGCCGTTACGGCGGCGAGGCGGTCCCCGTGTCCGTGCCGCTCTCCACCCGGACGCCGGAACTCGCCGATGAAATAGGGCTGTTCGTCAACGAACTGCCCGTCCACGCGCCCGGAGCCGGCACCTCGGAGACCTTCGCCGCATTCGCCACCGCCGTCCGGGCCGAGCTGCGGGCCGGATACCCGTACCGCTGTGTGCCCTTCGGCAGCGCCGTCGCCGGGCTGGGCCCCCGCGTCGGCCTGACCGCGGTCTCGCTCGGGTACCGCCGGCGCGGCCCGGACCCGGACTTCGCCGGCACCGGTGCCCGGATCGGCTGGGCCGTGCACAACCGCACCGCCCGCAACACCCTCCACCTCCAGGTCGTCGAAGCCCCCGCCCGCCCCGACGCCCCGGGCAGCGGACTCGACTTCAGCCTCCAGTTCGACCCGGCCGTGCTCGCCCCGGACACCGCCCGCCGGATCGCCGCCCACTACGGGACCCTGCTCGCGGGAGCGGTCGCCGCACCCCATGCCCGGCTGCTGGACCTGCCGCTGCTGGACGCCGCCGAACTGCGGGCCGTCACCACCGCGCCGAACGCCACCGACCGGCCCTACCCGGCCGACCGGACCGTGCTCGACCTGGTCCGCGCCCAGGCCGCCGCCACCCCCGGCGCGATCGCCGTCAGCGCAGCCGGCCGCCACCTCGCCTACCGCGAACTACTTCTCCGTACCGACGAGTTGACCGCAGCGCTGCGCGGCGCCGGGGTTCGGCCCGGTGATCTCGTCGCCCTGCACCTGGACCGCACCGCGGACCTGCCCGCCGCCCTGCTCGCCGTCCTCGCCACCGGTGCGGCGTACCTGCCGCTGGACCCCGGCTATCCGGCCGAGCGCCTGGCCCTGGTCTTGCGCGATTCCGGCGCCGTCCTGGTGCTCGCCGACCACGAGCCCGCGCCCGAGGTGGCCGCGGCCGCCCCCGCGGTCCTACGGATCCCCGCGCCGTCGGCGCAGCATCCGGCCGAGCCCGCCTCCGGCGATGCGAGGCCCGCCGCCGGCCCGGACGACGTGGCGTACGTCCTCTACACCTCCGGTTCCACGGGCCGCCCCAAGGGCGTCTCCGTCGGCCACCGGGCCCTGGTCAACCTGCTCAGTTCCTTCGCCGACCTGCTCGGCTCCGGTCCGCAGCACGCCTGGCTCGGCCTGACCTCGCTCTCGTTCGACATCTCCGCGCTGGAGCTCTACCTGCCGCTGATCACCGGCGGCCGCCTGGTCCTGGCCCCGGACGGCCTCGCCGTCGACGGTCCCGGGCTGCTCTCCCTGATCGGCTCCGAGGGCGTCACCCACGTCCAGGCCACCCCTTCGGGTTGGCGGGTGATGCTCACGGCGGGGAGCGGCGGCTCCGAGGCCCTCACCGCCGTCACCGGCCTGGCCGGCGGAGAGGCGCTGCCGCTGCCGCTCGCCCGCGAACTGCGGGCGCGCACCGCCCGGCTGTTCAACGTGTACGGGCCCACCGAGACCACCATCTGGTCCACCTGTGCCGAGGTCCCCGCCGGTCCGGAGCAGGTCAGGATCGGCCGTCCGATCGCCAACACCCAGACCTATGTGGTCGACGAGCAGCTGAACCCGACCCCGCTCGGCATCCCCGGAGAGCTGCTGATCGGCGGGGACGGCGTCGCGCACGGCTACCTCGGCCGCCCCGAACTCACCGCCGAGCGCTTCGTGCAGAGCCCGTTCGGCCCGCCCGGAGCCCGGCTCTACCGGACCGGGGACCGCGTCGTCCGGACGTCCGACGGAGAACTCGAGTTCCTCGGCCGGATCGACGACCAGGTCAAGATCCGCGGCCACCGCATCGAACTCGGCGAGATCGAGTCCGCCCTGCTGGAGCACCCGGCCCTCGCCCAGGCCGCCGTCGCCGTCCACACCGAGGAGGACGGCGAGCCCTTCCTGGCCGGCTACCTGATCCCGGCCCCCGGCTGCCCGGCGCCCTCCCCCGCCGACCTGCGCGCCCACCTGATGCGGACGCTGCCGGCCGCGATGGCGCCGCAGCGCTGGCTCACGCTGGAGCGCCTGCCGCTGACCCCGAACGGCAAACTGGACCGGCGGGCCCTGCCGGTGCCACCCCGCGAGACCGCGGCGGCACAAGGCGGCGCGGCTCCCGCCGGCTCCGCGGACGCCGGCGACGCCGACACCGACGACGCGACGACCGGAACGGTCCGCCGGATCTGGGCCGAGGTGCTCAACCTGCCCGACGTCGGCCCCGAGGACGACCTGTTCGACCTCGGCGGGCATTCGCTGACGGTCATCCAGATCGCCTCCCGGATCCGCGACGCGCTCGGTGTGGAGCTGGACTTCGACGTCTTCTTCGACGTCCCGACCCCGGCCGGCATCGCCGCCGCCGTCCGCGAACGCCAGTAGACCCACTCCTTCCGGACGACCCTGCCGGGCCCGTGCTGCCCCGTACACCGGGCACGGGCCGCCCAGCCGTGCCCTGCCCCGCCGGGCCCGTGTCCGTACTCCCGTACCTCCGTCCGTACCCCCGCACGCTCCGATCCGCCCGCCGCACGCCCGAACAGGAACTCGATGACGGATACCCAGGACCTGCCCACCGACTGGTCCGCAGCCAAGCGCGCCCTCCTCAGCCAGCGGCTGCGCGGCGCCTCGGCCCCCGCCCGGGTGGTGGACCCCCGCCCGGCGGACACCGCACCGCCGCTCTCCAGCGGCCAGGAGCGGCTCTGGTTCATGGACCAGCTCGCTCCCGGCTCCACGGCCTACGCGCTGGCTCCGGCCCGCCGGCTCCGGGGCCCCTTCGACCGCACCGCCCTCGACGCCGCGCTGACCGACCTCGTGGCCCGGCACGAGAGCCTGCGGATGACCTTCCGCACCACCGAGGCCGGCACGGCCGAGGTACGGGTCGCCGAGCCGGCGCCGTTCGCCGCCCAGCACCTGGACGCCAGCGCGGACCCCGACCCGCAGGCACGCGCCGCCGCCGAGCTCGGCGCACTGATCGCCGTACCCTTCGACCTCCAGGCCGGCCCGCTGCTGCGCGCCCTGGTGGTCCGGATCTCCGAGGACGATCACGTCCTCGCCCTCGTGATGCACCACATCATCTGCGACGGCTGGTCGATCGACCTCCTCAACCGCGAGCTCGACCTCCGCTACGCCCACCACGCGCACGGCGCTCCGGGTGAACTGCCCGCCCTGCCCGTGCAGTTCGGCGACTATGCGGCCTGGCAGCGCGACCGCCTCGAGAACGGCCCGCTCGCCGCCTCACGCGAGCACTGGCGCACCGAGCTCGACGGGGTCCCGGCCCTGGAGCTGCCCTCCGACCGGCCCCGCCCGCCGGTCTTCACCTTCGAGGGAGCGGCGACCGAGTTCCGCTGGAGCCCCGAACTCTCCCGCCGGGTCGGCGAGGTGGCGCAGTCGTACGGCGCCTCCACCTACATGGTGCTGATGGCCGCCTTCCAGGCCCTGCTGGGCCGGCACACCGGACAACGGGACTTCGCCGTCGGCTCCGCGGTCGCCGGCCGCCTCCACCGCGAACTCGAAGGCGTGGTCGGCGCGTTCGTCAACATGCTGCCGATCCGTGCCCGGCTCGGCGCCGACCTCGACTTCGGCCGGCTGATCAGCCGGGTCCGCGAGACCACGCTCGACGCGTACGCGCACCAGGAGGTGCCCTTCGAGCAGATGGTCAACGACCTCGCGGTGGAACGCGACGTCAGCCGCGCCGCCGTGTTCCAGACCACCTTCGCCTTCCAGAACTACGGCGACCACACCGCCGCCCCCACCGCGGGCCTGGACTCCGAGGGCTTCGGCTACGAGGCCACCACCACCCACGCCGACCTCGCCCTCTACATGCGCGAGGAGGCGGACGGCGGTCTCTACGGACTGCTCACCTACCGCACCGACCTCTTCGACGCCGGCACCGTCGAACGGCTCGCCGAACGGTTCGAGCTGCTGACCGCGGCGGGCGTCGCCGACCCCGCGCTGCCCCTCGACAGCCTGCCGCTGCTCAGCGCGGCCGAGCGGACGGCCGTACTGGAGACCTGGGCCGCCGGTCCCGCGCTCCCGGACGGCGGTCCGGCCACGCTCACCCGGGCGCTGGCCGAGGCGGCGGCCCGGACCCCCGAGGCGCCGGCCCTGGTCTTCGAGGACCGTACGCTCACCTACGGCGACCTCGACCGGCGGGCCAACGCCATGGCCCGGCGCCTGCGGGCACTGGGCGTGGGCGCCGACGACCGGGTGGCCGTCTGCCTGGAGCAGTCCCCCGAGCTGGCGGTCGCGCTGGTGGCCGTACTCAAGGCCGGTGGCGGCTACCTGCCCCTCGACCCCGAGCAGCCCCCGGCCCGGCTCGCCCACCTGGTCGCCGATGCCGGCGCCAAGGTGCTGATCACCGACGCCGTGCTGCGGCCGCGCTTCGGCGACCACCCGGCCGTCGACCTGCTGACGGGCGACGGCGACGCGGCGGAGCGGTTCGCGTCCGAGGGGGACGGGGCGCCGCTGGAGGAGGTTTCCGGCGCCGACCACCTCGCGTACGTGATCTACACCTCGGGCTCCACCGGCGCACCCAAGGGCGTCGCGGTGCAGCACCGCCAGATCCTCAACTACCTGGCAGGGGCACGCGATCGGCTGCGGATCGAGCCGGGGGCCTCCTACGGGCTGCTGCAGTCGCTCTCCTTCGACTTCAGCATGACCATGCTCTACCTGGCGCTCACGACGGGCGGCCGGGTGCACCTGCTGCCGCGCCGGATCGCGGGCGTGGAACTGGCCGCGGAGATCGAGCGGGCCGGCATCGACTACCTGAAGATGACGCCCTCCCACCTTGCCGCCCTGACCGCCGACGCGCCCATGGAGCGGCTGCTGCCGCGCCGTGCGCTGGTCCTCGGCGGGGAGGCCAGCAGCTGGGCCTGGGCGGCGGGCATCGCCGCACTGGGCCGGTGCGCGGTCTTCAACCACTACGGGCCCACCGAGGCGACGGTGGGGATCACCGTCCACGAGGTCACCGCGGACGGCCTGGACGCGCCGGGCAGCACCCCGATCGGCAGCCCGCTGGCCGGCGGGCGCTGCTACGTGCTGGACGAGGCCCGCAACCCCGTACCGCCGGGCGTCACCGGCGAGTTGTACCTGGGCGGGGACCGGCTGGCCCGGGGCTACCTCGGGCGCCCCGACCTGACCGCCGAGCGGTTCCTGGCCGATCCGTACGCCGCCCCGGCCGACCTGGAACCGTACGCCGCCCCGGAGGCGACCACGCCCGGGGCCACCGGTCCGGGCACCGGCGGCCCGCGGATGTACCGCACCGGCGACCTGGCGCGATGGCGCGCCGACGGGACCCTGGAGTACCTCGGCCGCGGCGACGACCAGATCAAGGTCCGCGGCTACCGGGTCGAGCCGGGCGAGATCGAGGCCGCGCTGACCGCCCTGCCCGGCATCACCCAGGCCGTGGTCCTGGCCCGCGGCGAGGGCGTCAAGCAGAACCTCGTCGCCTACCTGGAGCGCCCCGCGGGCGGCGAACCCCCGGCCGCGGCCGAACTGCGCGCCGCCCTGGGCGAGGTCCTGCCGGACTACATGGTCCCGGCCCGCTACGTGGTGCTGGAGCGGCTGCCGCTGCTCGCGCACGGCAAGGTCGACCGCAAGGCGCTGCCCGCGCCCGCGGACGGCCCCGCCCCCGGCACGCACGTCGACCCCGAGGAGGGGACCGAGCAGGTGATCGCCGCCATGTGGGCGGACCTGCTGGACCTCCCCCGGGTGGGCGCGCTGGACGACTTCTTCGAACTCGGCGGCCACTCCCTGCTCGCCACCCAGGTGGTCGCCCGGATGCGCCGGGCCTTCCCCGAACTGGCCGCGCCGGTCAGTGTGATGGATCTCTTCAAGCACCCGACGGTCCGCCAGCTCGCCGAACTGGTCGCCACCCCCGAGGGCGACCGCGGCCCGCGCCGGCTGCTGCACCTGCTCACCCCGGAGCGCCGCAAGACGGCCGCCAGCGTGGTATGCGCCCCCTACGGTGGCGGCAGCGCGCTGATCTACAAGCCGCTCGCCGACGCCATGCCGGCCGACTGGGCCCTGCACTCCATCGCCGTCCCCGGCCACGAGCTGGGCGAGGAGGCGATGGACGTCGACGAGGTCGCCCGGCTCTGCGCCGAGGAGATCGTCGCCAACGTCGCCGGGCCGCTGGTGCTCTACGGGCACTGCGGGGTCGGCGTCCGGCTGACCGTGGAGATCGCCCGCCGGGTGGAGGCCGCCGGCCGGGAGATCGACGCCGTCCACCTCGGGGGCATCTTCCCCTTCGCCCGCCCGAAGGGCCGCGGCGCCGCGCTGGCCGAGCGCTTCGCCGAGCTGGCCGCCCGGCTGCGCAGCGACCAGGGCATGATCAACGCCCTGGCCGCGGCGGGCCTGGACGTGGACGAGGTCGACGAGGAGCAGCTGCGGCTGATCGTGCACAACCGCCGGGTCGGCACCAAGGGCGCCGAGCGCTACTTCGGCGACCTGTACGAGAGCGAGGGCGGCACCATCACGGCGCCGGTGATCGCCGTCTGCGGAGACCGGGACCCGGCGACCGAGTTCTACCAGGAGCGGTTCCGCGAGTGGCACCGGATCGCCGGCACCACCGCCGTCGTGGTCCTGGACGAGGCCGGGCACTTCTACCTCAAGTACCGCGCCGAGGAACTGGCCGGCATCCTGACCGGCGTGCACCGCTCGATCGCCGCCGGCGAGGAGGAGCGGTACGCGCGCACCGACGACGCCACCTGGTGGCTGGCCGGCCTGTCCCGCGGCGTCGCGGGGACGGAGCCCGACTCCGGGCGGGACCTCGTAGGGGAACTCGTACGGGAATCCGGGCCGGTGCCGGGGCAGGAACCCGGGCCGGACTCGGGGCACGACCCCGGTCCGGACGCCGGGCAACCGGGGCAACCCGGGCGGCCGGGGCGGTCCGGTGCACCGGGGAAGGCGCGGAAGACCCGTGCGCGCCGCCGCGTCCGCCCGACCATGGGGCGCTTCCTGGCCATCGCCACCGGCCAGCAGCTCTCGATGATCGGCTCGGCGCTCACCGAGTTCGCCCTGCCGATCTGGATCTACCTGCAGACCGGTTCGCTGTTCCAGCTCGGCCTGCTCGCCGCCTTCGGCCTGGTGCCCGGCATCGTCGTGGCCCCGCTGGCGGGCGCCATCGTCGACCGCGGCGACCGCCGCCGGGTGATGCTCGGCGGCGACATCGCCGCCGGACTGACCCAGGCGGCCCTGCTGGTGCTCTACCTCAGCGACTCGCTGGAGATCTGGCACTGCTACGTGATGATCTCGCTGCTCTCCACCGCACTCGCCTTCCAGCGCGTCGCCTGGGGATCGGCGGTGCCGCAGCTGGTGCCCAAGCGCTTCCTCGGGCGCGCCAACGGCGTGGTCCAGATGGCCCTCGGCCTCGCCCAGTTCCTCGTACCGCTGATCGCGGTCGGCATCCTGCACGTGATCGGCCTCGGCGGCATCCTCGTCTTCGACGTCGTCAGCTACCTGATCGCCACCGGCGTCACCCTGGCGGTGCGCTTCCCCGACGTGATGGCCGCCACCCGGCGCGAGAGCGTCAGCGCCGAGATCCGGGCCGGGTTCCAACGCGCCCTCGGCAGCCGCCACTTCAGGGCCATGCTGTTCTGGTTCGCGGCACTGAACATCTTCCTCTCCCCGCTCTTCCTGCTCATCACCCCGCTGGTGCTCTCCTTCTCCACCACCGCCGCGGCCGGCTGGGTGTCCACCGCGGCCGGCCTGGGCGCCGTCCTCGGCGGCCTCACCCTGCTGGTCTGGGGAGGCCCGCGCCGGATGCGGCTGCGCGGCGTCCTGTTCGCCACCCTCGGTCTCGCCGCCGCCTGCGTCGTCACCGGACTGCGGCCCTCGGTGACCGTGGTCGCCCTCGGCGCGTTCGGCATGACCTACGGGCTGGCACTGCTCAACGGCATCTACGCGACGGTCATCCAGACCAAGGTGCCGATGCGCTTCCACGGCCGGGTGATCGCGGTGAACACCCTGGTCGCCTGGTCCACCCTGCCGATCGGCTTCGCCCTGGTCGCCCCGGCCGGGCCCGAACTGCTCCAGCCCCTGATGGACGAGGGCGGCGCGCTGGCCTCCAGCGTCGGCGCCCTGATCGGCACCGGCGACGGGCGCGGCATCGGGCTGCTCTACCTGGTGTTCGGCCTCGCCATGGCCGCACTGGTCCTCGTCAGCCTCTGCATTCCCGTCCTGGCGCGCTTCGACCGGGACGTCCCGGATGCCGAGTCCGACGACCTGATCGGCCTCGAAACCCTGCAGGCCCGCGCGAAAGGCGAGACGAACCGATGACCTCTGCGCTCCCGATCCCGATCCCGGCCGCGGCCCCCGCCCCGGTCCCGGTCCCCGTCTCGCGTCATCCGCTGACCGACGAGCAGCGCCGCCTGTGGTTCCTCCAGCAACTGGACCCGCAGGACGCCGGGTTCAACATGTACCTGAACCGGCGCTGGAGCGGCCCCGTCGACCCACGGGCCCTGAGCGCGGCGCTCACCCGGCTCACCGCGCGGCACCAGGTGCTGCGCACCCGGTTCGCCCTGGACGGTGACCAGCCCGTCCAACTCGTGGAGCCGGTACGGGACATCGCCCTCACCCTGGTTCCGATACCGGAGGCCTCGGAGGAGGCCTTCACCGCGGCGTGCGCACCCTTCGTCAACGCCCCCTTCGACCTGGGCGAGCGGCCGCCGCTGCGGGCCGTCCTGGTCAGTGCCGGAGAGCACGAGCACGCCCTGAGCGTGGTGGTCCACCACATCGTCTCCGACGGCTGGTCCTTCACGGTGCTGTGGCGCGAGCTGCTCGCCCTGTACCGCGAGGAGCTCGGCGAGGGCCCGGCCGAGCTTCCCGAACTCAAGCTCCAGTTCGGCGACTTCGCCCGCGCCGAACGGACCCGGCTGGACGGCGGCGCGGCCGAGGAGGCGCTCCGGTACTGGAGCACCCGGCTGGCCGGCGTGGGCGCCCTGCGGATGCCGCTGGACCGTCCCCGGCCCGCCGAGCCCACCCACCGGGCCGGATTCGCCGAACTCGCCCTCGGCCCGGACCTGGTCGCCGGACTCGACGGCATGGCCCGCGAGCAGCGGTGCACGCCGTTCATGGTGCTGCTCGCCGCCTACCAGAGCGTGCTGGCCCGCTGGAGCGGCACCTACGACTTCGCCGTCGGCACCCCGCTGGCCGGCCGCAACGAGACCGCCCACGAGGCACTGCTCGGCTACTTCTCCCGTACCGGCGTGATCCGGGCGGACCTCACCGGCGAGCCCGATTTCCGTACCGTGCTGCGCCGGGTGCGCTCCGCCACGATGGCGGCGCTGAGCCATCAGGACGTCCCGGTCGAACGGGTGGCCGCCGAACTGGGGCTGCCGGTAGTGCCCGGCGTCGGCCCGCTCTACCAGGCGGTGTTCGTCCACCAGAGCCAGTACGAGCTGGCCGGCGGCGCGGACGAGCGGAGCTCGCTGCCCGCGGGCGTCCGGACGCAGAGCATGGACTCCGGTTTCGACCGGGCCAAGACCGATCTGCTGCTGGACAGCTGGCGCACCCCGGACGGCGGGATGACGCTCTCGTTCTGCTTCGACCGGGAGCTCTTCGAGCGCGCCACGGTCGAGGCCCTGGCGCGCCGGGTCCGCGACCTGCTCGCCCGGGCCGTCGAGGACGTGGAGGTCCCGCTGCACGGCGACTGGCTGCTCACCGGCGAGGAGCGCGCCGCACTGCTGGCGCTCGGCGCCGGACCCGCCGTCACCGAGGACGCCCGCCCGGTCCTGCGCGGCTTCGCCGAACAGGTCGCCCTCCGCCCCGGCGCACCCGCCCTCGAATGCGCGGGCAACACCCTCACCTACGCCGAACTCGACCGCGCGTCCGATGAGTTGGCGGGGCGGCTGGGCCCGGTGGCCGGCCGCGCGGTGGGCGTGCGGATAGAGCCGTCCTTCGCCCTGGTCATCGCCCTGATGGCGATCTGGAAGGCCGGCGCCGGGTACCTGCCGCTCGACCCCGCTCACCCGGCCGAACGCCAGCGGCTGATGCTCGGCGAGGCGGACGCCGCCCTGCTCCTCACCGGGGACGGGCAACCGGACCTGGGGGTACCGGTGCTGGGGGTCCCGGTGTCCGGGGCGCCGGAGGCTGGAGTCCCGGTGGCTGGAGTCCCGGGGCCGGGGGTCCCCGTACCGCCCGCGAACCATCCCGACGCCGCGCCCGCGCTGCCCGGGACCGACCCGGGCGGCCTCGCGTACGTCCTCTACACCTCGGGCTCCACCGGGGTTCCCAAGGGCGTCGCCGTCGACCACGCCGCCCTGGCCGAGCGCGTCCGGTGGATGGCCGGCCCGGAGGGCTACCGGCTCCAACCGGGCGACCGCATCGTCCAGTTCGCCTCCATCGGCTTCGACACCCATGCCGAGGAGATCTGGCCGGCCCTCACCGCGGGCGCCTGCGTCGTCCTGCTGCCCGGCGGCGGCCGGATGCTGCCCGACCTGCTGCGCGGCGAGGCCGGACGGTCCGTGACCGTGCTCGACCTGCCGACCGCGTACTGGGAGGAACTGGTGGCGCTCGGCGACCAGGCCCCGTGGCCGCCGACGCTGCGCCTGGTGGTCCTCGGCGGTTCCGAGGCCCGCGCCGCCACCCTCGCCCGGTGGCGGGAGCGGCACGGCGACACCGTCCGGCTGGTCAACACGTACGGACCAACCGAGGCCACCGTCATCGTCACTGCCGGCGACCTGGACGGCGGGCCCGTCGGCCCGTCCGGCAGCGTCCCCTCCAGCGTCCCCTCCAGCGTCCCCTCCAACGGCTCCGCCGCCGGGCAGCGCCCGCCGCTCGGCCGTCCGCTGCCGGGGGTGCGGCTCTACCTGCTGGACGAGCGCGGCAGCCTGCTGCCCGCCGGCTCCGAGGGCGAGCTCCACATCGGCGGCACCGGCCTCGCGCGCGGCTACCTGGCCCGGCCCGAGCTGACCGGGGAGGCCTTCCTCCCGGATCCGTTCGCCCGGACCGCGGACGGCCGGATGTACCGCACCGGCGACCGCGCCCGGTGGCGCACCGACGGGCAGCTGGAGTTCCTCGGGCGCGCCGACGGCCAGGTGAAGATCCGCGGGTACCGGATCGAGCCCGCCGAGATCGAGGCCGCCCTCACCGCCCACCCGGCCGTCGCCCGGGCTGCGGTCCTGGTCCGCGACGGCCGACGGCTGCTCGCGTACGCCGTCCTGCAGCCGGGCGGCGCAGGGCGATCGGCGGCCGGGCACGGGACCGTCACCGCGCCGCACGCGGCCGGACTGCGCGAGCACCTCGCGCTGCGCCTGCCGGCCTTCATGGTGCCGGACGCCGTGGTGCTGCTCGACACGCTCCCGCTCAACGCCAACGGCAAGCTCGACGCCGCGGCCCTGCCCGACCCGGACCCGGCGGGCGCCGCCGCCGGATACCTGGCGCCCCGTACCGATGCCGAGGCCCTCGTGGTCGACCTCTGGCAGGAGGTCCTCGGCCTGCCGAAGGTCGGCGTACTGGACGACTTCCTCGCCCTCGGCGGGGACTCGCTCCTGGTCACCAGGGTCGCCGCGCGCATCCGGGCGGGCGTCGGCCTCGACGTGTCGATCCGCGACGTCTTCGAGAGCCCCACCCCGGCGGCCCTGGCCGCCCGGATCGAGGCCCTGCTGATCGCGGAGATCGACGCCCTCAGCGAGGAGGAAGCCACCGACCGGCTGGAGTGACCCCGCCCCCACCGCGCCCCGCCGCTCCCGCCCGCCCATCCGCCCGCCAGCCGGCACCCGCCACCGCACCCCACCGGAGACCGCCATCGCCACCACCGCGCCGCCCGCCGCCACGACCGTCCCGGAGCTCCTGGACGCGCGTGCCACCGTCGACCCGGACCGCCTGGCGCTCCAGGTCGTCGGCGGCGGGGAACTCAGCTACCGCCGCTGGCGCGAGGAGGCGCTGCGCGCCGCCGTCGGGCTGGCCGCCGCCGGGATCGGGCCGCGCGACCGGGTGCTGCTGCGGTTCTCCAACGCGCACTGGGAGCGGTACGCGGTCGCCTTCCTCGCCGTCCAGTACGCGGGCGGGGTGCCCGTCCCGGTCCGCGAGGACGTGACCGAGGCCGATGCCGCCGCCCTGGCCGCACTGGCCGGGGCGGGCACGGTCCTCCGGGACGGTACGGGTCCCCAGGACGGGGAGCACGTCCAGGACGGGGAGCACCTCCAGGACGGCGAAGCCGAACCGCCCGCCCTCCCCGGCCTGGTGGAGCTCCGCCTGGACGCCCTGCTGGCAGCGCACCCCGAGCCGCCGGCCGGACCCCCGTACCGGGTGGGCCCGGCCGATCCGGCGCAGGTGATCGGCACCTCCGGCACCACCGGCGCGCCCAAGGGCGTGCTCGCCGCGCACGGAAACCTGACCGCGGGTCTGGTCGCCCACCCCCGGCGCCGCGCCTACGCGCACTCGCGGTACGCCCTGCACGCCTTCCCGATCGGGACCAACGCGGGCCAGGTGATGCTGCTGGGCGCACTGACCGCCGCGCCCACCACGCTCAGCCTGCCGCGCTTCGACGCGGACGGGTTCGGCGTCGCGGTCGAGAAGTTCGGGGTCGGTACCGCCTTCCTGGTGCCCTCTATGGCGATCGAACTCGTCAACGCGGGCACCGCCGGGAGGTACGACCTGAGCAGTCTGCGCCTGGTCAACTCCTCCGCCGCCGCCCTCCCCGTACCGGTGGCGGCCGCCCTGGCGGCGGCGCTTCCGGACGCGACGCTGGTCAACACCTACACCTCCGCCGAGGCCTCGCCCGCGCAGATCTCCACCGTGGTCGACACCCGGCGCCCCGGCTCGCTGGGCCGCCCGGCGGACCCGGGCGACCTCCGGATCCTCGGCGCGGACGGGCTGCCCCTGCCCGCCGGGCAGGGCGGCGAGGTCTGGCTGCGCCAGCCCGGACCGCCCCGCGGCTACCTGGGCGCCGCGGGCGAGAGCGACCGGGTGTTCCGGGACGGCTGGGTGCGGATGGGCGACGTCGGACGCCTCGACCCGGACGGGTACCTGTACCTGGTCGACCGGGAGAGCGACGTCATCAAGAGCGGTGCGCTGAAGGTGTCCACGCTGCGGATCGAGGAGGCACTGCACGAGCATCCCGCGGTCGCCGACGCCGCCGCGCTCGGGCTGCCGCACCCCGTGATGGGCGCCGTCCCCGTGGCGGTCGTGGTGGCCGGGCCCGGCGGCCTGGACCCGGACGACCTGCGGCTGTTCCTGAGCGGCCGGCTGAGCCGCCCCGAGCTGCCGGTACGGATCCTGCTGGCGGGCGAACTCCCCAGGAACCCGAGCGGCAAGGTGGTCAAACACCTGCTCCGCCCCCTCTTCGAGGCGCCCGCGGAGCCCACCGGTCCCGTGGTCGCCCCGGCCACCCCGACGGAACTGCGGCTGGCGGGACTCTGGCGGCGGCTGCTCGGGCGGCCGGTCACCGATGTGGCCGCCGAGTTCTTCGCGCACGGCGGCGACTCCTTCCGGGCGGTCCAGCTCGCCGCCGGCATCAGCGCCGAGTTCGGGGTCCGGGCAGGCACGGCCGTGGTCTTCGAGCGGCCCTCGCTGCGGTCCCAGGCCGCCTGGGTGGACCACCCCGACCGGCGGCAGAGCGCTGCCGGCGCGGCCCCCGCCGGCCCGGACACCGTGACGCCCTACCTGGCCGCGCTGCGTGCGCAGCCGCACGCCATCGCGCTCACCTCGCAGCAGGAGAACTTCTTCCGCTGGATGGCAGAGGCCCCCGGCCGGGACGCCGGAGCGGTGACCGCGCTGTTCCGGGTCACCGACCGGCTGGAGCCGGAGACCCTGGGCCGGGCGCTGACCGAGGCGGTCCGGCGCCACCCGGCGCTGCGGACCCGGTTCGAGGCGGCGGGCGAGGGGGTCGTACGCGCGGTGCTGGACGCGGAGCCCCGGGTGCGGATCACGCTGACCCGGGCCCCGGGGGCCACGGACGCCGAGGTGGACGCCCTGCTGCTGGCCGAGCGCGACCGGCTCACCGACCTGGCCGTCGACCCGATGGCGCGCCTCCTGGTGGTCAGCCGGTCGGAGACCGATCACGTGGTGCTGGTCGCGGTGCACCACATGGTCTCCGACGGCTGGTCGGTCGGCGTGCTGCTGGCCGACATGGGGGTGTTCTACTCCGCGCTGCGGCGCGGCCGTCCGGCTCCGCCGGCCCGTTCGGGGCCGAGCTACGCGGAGTTGGTGGAGTGGGCGAACGCCCACTGGCCCGCCTCCCGGGCCCACTTCCAGGCCGCGCTGGCCGGGGCGCCGGAGGCCGTGGAGCAGTTCAGCGGCCGCCGGACGGTGGAGGAAGTACTCACCCAGGCACACGAGTTCGAGGTGCCGGCGGCGCTGGCCGAAGCCCTGCGGGCCCGGGCGGCCGAGCTGGGTGCCACGCCCTTCCTGGCCGTCACGGCGGCCTGGACGGGACTGCTGGCGAGCCGGAGCGGCCGCCCCGACCTGGTGGTGATGACCCCGGTGCCCGGCCGCCCGCGCCCGGACTCCGAACGGACGGTCGGCTGCTTCGTCCAGTCGCTGCTGCTGCGCGTGGACGGAAGCGGGGAACCGGGCTTCGCCGAACTGGTGGACCGGCTGCGGACGGTCTACAGCGAGGCACTGGACCACCAGCTGTACCCCTTCGCCGAGTTCAGCCCGTCCGTACCGTTCGCGGCCTGGCTCCGCTACGAGGCGTGGGCCGCGCCCGCCCAGTTGCCCGGCCTGGCCTGCGCACCCTGGGAACTGCCGCGCGGAAGCACGGTGCCCTGGCCCCTGCCGGGCGGCGACCGGGGCGTCCCCGAGCTGACCGTCCTCGAACAGCCGGACGGCGGCCTGCGCTGCTGGCTCCAGTACAACGCGCTGGCCTTCGACCTGCCCGTGATCACCGAACTGGCAAGGGAGTTCACCTCGGCCCTGACCAGCGCCTGCGGGTGATCCCCGGCTGCGGGTGATCGATCCACCGGCTGCGGGTGATCCACCGGCCCGCGCACGGCAACGGTCACGGACGTGTCACCGCCCGCCCGGTGACACGTCCGCCGTGAAAACATCGTGGTGCGCCCACGAGGCGGGCCGCCAGGGCAGGGGGGACTGATGGACAACGACAGCGGGGCCTTCAGGTTCATCGGCCTGGGAGTGGCCGTGTACGACCACGCGGAGCGGGGCCTGCCCCACCGCCCCGGCGTGACGGAAAGCCTCGCGGATCTCGCCGGCCGGCTGCGCCAGGGAGTGTCCGAGCTGCCTGCCGCCGTGCGCGCGTCCTTCTCCGCGAACCTCGTCGAGGATCCGTCGCACGCCGACGTCGAGGAGCTCTTCGCGCGCGGCCCGTGGGCGGAGCCCGACACGCCGGAAGAACCGTTACCGAACGCGACCGATCTGATGGTGATGTGGGCGGGGCACGGCATGTCGGACGGGAACACCTTGCTCCTGGCCACCCGCGACACCTTCCCCGGAGAGAACACACCGGACGGGCCCGGCGGTTGGGCCCCGGCGGTGGCCGCCGACCGGCTGGTCGGCTGGGCCGCCGCCTCACAGGCCCGACAGCTGCTGGTCGCCATCGACTGCTGTACGTCGGGCACCGCAATCGACACCATCGGCGCGGCCGACGCCGTGGCCAACCAGGCGCTGGTGAACGGCACCGCGGACACCGCGGGATTCCTCTGGATCGGCATCCTCACCGCGAGCGGCCCCGACCAGCAGGCCGCGCAGGGGCTGTTGGCCTACCACCTCGGCCAGGTCCTGAGCGCCGGCCCCGTCACCGGCGCCAAATGGCTGGCCTGGGCGGCGAACCAGCCGATGGTCAGCGCCGCGGACGTGGTCGAGGCCCTGCGCGGCCGCTGGCGCGAGAACGTCGAACCGTACTCCGAGCAACGCCTGCACTTCGTCGCCAATCCGCTGCGCAGCCGCATGGCGCACGAAGGCGAGAAGGAGAACTGGCGGGGCATGTTCGCCAATCCCCTCTACCGGCGCGGAACCGGCCCGCAGATCGTGCAGCACCTGCGGGAAGCGGCCCGGGGCGCGGGGACGGGCGCGGCCGACGGCCGCGTGCTGTTCAGCGGACGCGCCGCGGAGGCCGACACGGTCGTCGCGCGGATCCGGTCCACCCAGCCGGGCCTGTGGACCCTGACGGGTCCGCCCGGGACGGGGAAATCGGCCCTCATCGGCCGGATCGTGAGCCTGTCCGACCCGGCCGAGCGCCTCCGGATCCTCACCGACGGCGGCCCCCTGCACCACGAGGATCCGGGCGAGCGGGTCGTGAGTGCGAACGTGCACGCCCGCAACGCGTCGGCCGACGACCTCGCCGAGCAGATCGACCGGCAGCTGATCGGCGCCCACGTGATCGGCGCCGACATGACCGGCCGGTACCGGAACGCCGAGGAGCTGGTCGCCGCATTGCGCAGGGCCGACGCCGCAGAAGCCCTGACCTCCAGGCCGGTCATCGTCTTCGACGGTCTGGACGAGGCACGCGGGCTGCACCTCCGCTCCAACGGCGTCCGGAGGGAAGCCTTCGACATCGCCGAACGGCTGGTGATCCCGCTCGCCGAGTCCGCCGTCGTCCTCGTGGCCACCCGGGACCTCGCCGACGACGGCCCGGAGGGCAGGGGGCTGATCGACCGGCTCTGCGGGACCCGCGGGCCCGATCTCGATCTGGGATCCGCCTCCCGCCGCGAAGGCGGCCGGACGGCGCTGCGCGAGTACGTCGTCCGCAGGCTCACCGGCATCGCCGACGACACCATGGACCCACAGCGCGTCGCCGACCACCTGCTGGCCGACGGGGCCGACGCCGACCACACGCCCTTCCTGCTGGCCCGGCTGCTGACCGACGAACTGGCCGAGCACCCGGTGGACACCCGTACACCCGACTGGAGCGGCCGCCTCGCCCGTACCGTCGCGGAAGCGGTGGAGGCCGACCTCGCCCGGCTGCCCGCCGACGCCTGGCCCCAGCCGACCGGAACCGCCGCCGACCACGCGCGGGTCCTGCTCACGGTGCTGGGTGCGGCGCTCGGCAACGGTTTCCCCCAGGAGGAGTGGCTGTCCGTCGCCTCGTACGCGGCCCGCGAGGAGGGGCTGCTCGCGGAAGGCGAGCAGTACACCGCCGAAGACATCGACCGGCTGCTGGATTCCCTGGGACGCTACGTGATCCAGGACGTCTTCCGCGGTCAGGACGACGGCCCCCGCCCCGCCGTCTACCGGATCTCCCACCAGGGCATCCTGGACGCGCTCCGGCCACCTTTCGTACCGAACAGGGAGACACCGTTCGACCCGGCGGCGATCGCCGTCGCGAACGCGCTGCTGAACCGGTCCAACGCGATCCTGCGCTCCGGCGGCTCGGCGCCGGACGCCCCGTACTTGTGGGAGTACCAGACGGAGATCGCCGGAAGGGCGGGCGAGCAGGGCGTCCAGCGCCTGGAAGAACTCCCCCCGTACGACGGTCAGGAATGGAAACTGGCCTCCGTGATGGGCGAGGTCGGCGAACGGCTCCTGGAGCACGGGCACACCGCACGGGCCGTGGACATGCTCACCCGGTGCGTGGCCGTGTGGCGGACCTTCCAGGACCAGGACCTGATGTGGCGCGGCGCCCTGGCCGAGAACCTCGACCGGCTGGCCGTGGCGGCCATACAGGCCGGCGACCCGGACGTGGCGCTCCACGCCTTCGACGAAGCGGTGGAACACTTCGAGGCCGCCATCGAAGGCGAGCACGAACGCTTCGCGCGCGACGAGCTCGCCCGCTGCCTGATCAACCGGGCCGAGGTCATCCACCCGACCGATGCCCGGCAAGCACTGGCGGACGTGGAACGGGGCGGGGAGCTGGCCGAGGGAACGCAGGACCGGAGTCTGCGGGTTCACGTCCTGAGCGGGCGGGCCTTCGTCAACCATGCGCTCGGTCGGCCCCGGGAAGCCCTGGAGGCCATCGCGGAGATCCTCGCGTCCGCCGATGAATTCCTCACCCTCTCCCACCTGGCGCCTCGCGCCGAGGACGCCGGGAGCACAAGGGAGACCGGGGCGGACGAGGACGAGTCCCTCGCCGAGGCCGTCGCCCTGGGACTGATGAATTCGGCCGGCATCCTGTTCGCCACGGGACGGCCGATCGAGGGTATGGAAGCGGGCCGACGGGCGGTGTCCACGGCCCGCGCCCTGTACGTCCGGCGGCCCGGCCTGTACCGCCGGTTGCTCGCCCTGTCCCTCCAGAACCTCACCGCGGCCCTGCTGAGTGCGCATCTCGCGACGGAGGCCATGCCGGTCGCCCGCGAGGCCTTCGAGCAGGCCCGCAGGCTGCACGAGGAGACCGGGGCGCACTCCCTGCTCCTGGGCAGTGTCCGGAACAACCTGGCCATGGCCTACTGCTTCGAACGCCGGTTCGGCGAGGCGCTGCCACACTCCGTGGGCGCCGTTGCGATCCTGCGGGAACTGGTGGACGAACAGCCCGCATCGATACCGGTCCTGGCGTCCGCGCTGCTCGTTCAGGCCGTGGCCATGCGCGGAGACCTGCCGCAAACAGGAAATCTGGACGATGCGGTGCGCCGGCGCCTCGACGAGTCGTCCGGCCTCATGGCCGAGGCGATCGGGATCCTCGACGAACTGCTGGCAACCGACCCCGAACGTCACTCCTCCCTGTGGGTGAAGGCAATGACCCAGTACTTCCAGGCCGGACCGTACGGCCGGCGGCGGCACGAGGACGCGACCCGGGCGGAACGGGCAGTGGCGCTGGCCGAAGAGCTCTACCAAGCGAACCCCGACGCCCATCGGCCCGTGCTCGCCCAGCTCCTCACCGCCGCGGCCACGGCCCTGACCCACGTGAGGGACGCGACCCCCGGCACACCGACCGAGCCGGAGCCGTCCCCCGGGGCACTCGGGAAGTTCCTCGGCCGCCTGCCGCGCCCGGGCCTGCGGAAGACCGCCGCAGCGGCCCCCTCGCTCGACGACCTGATCGCCGCCTACGATCGCCGGGCCGTCGACCTCCTGACCCTACTGGCAGATGCGGATCCGGACGGGTACCTCATCACGTTGTGCAGCGCCCAGCGCGACATGGCGGTCAACCTCGCTGCCGGCAGTCCGCGCCAGGCGGCGGAGCTGCGCGCCGACGCGGTCCGGCGACTGCGCCCGTACGGGGAAGCGGCGCCCGATGTCTACGGCGAGGAGCTCGCCGAGTCTCTGCACGCGATGATCTTCAGTGTCGCCCGTGCCGACCGGATCGCCCTGCGCGAAGAACTCATCGGGGTCCTCGAACCCGCCCAGGGCAGGCCTGGCGATACGGCGAGCGCCACCCGGCACCAGGCCACGCGGCGACAGGTCGAAGCCCTGACCGAGGCCGGGCGCACGGAGGAGGCCGCGGGGCTCTGGGCCCGCGTCCTGGACCCCGAGGCCCCGGCCGCCACACTGCGCCGACGCCTCGGCCTCCAGGACGGCGCGGACCCGGCCGGCATCGTCACGTACCTGCGGGAAGCTCTGGCGGACCCCGGTACGACCCCCTTCCGCCGCTACTGGCTGCGCCAGGCGGGCCGGGTGATCCGTGCGCAGGATCCCGAGGGCTGGGACCAGGAGTGGACGGAATCGGGGGAACCGCTTCCGGACTGGTACCACACCTCGGCCCGGCAGGTCGCGGACGCCTACCTCTGGCTGGTGACCCCGTCGCTCGCCGCGTGCCACACCCACCTCGTCGCACACCCGGCGCTCCTGGACGAGGAGTTCGACGCGGCCTTCGAGGAGGCCGCCGAGGCTGCCGACCGGTTCGACGACCGGCCCTTGGACCCTTCCACGTTCCGGGCCGTCCGGTGGGCGGGAACCCGGGACGGCCTGGCCGCCACCACCGAGGAAGCCGTCCGGGCACGCATCACACGGTTCTGCGAGGCCGACCCGCAGGAGCAGGTCCGCCTGCTCCTGGCGGAACGCACCTTCCTGCACAACGCGGTGGAGGACCTCATGCCCGAGATCACGGAAGCGGACAACGACAACCTCCGCCTCGTGTGCGGCCTCTCGCTCCTGAATCTGAGCATCGACCCGTCAGGACTCGCCCTGTTCACACCCGTGGCCGAGGCCCTGGGCGATCCGGATGTCCTCGCAGAGGTCTGCCGTGAAGCGGGACGGGCCGGAGCGGGGGAGGATGTTCTGTACGCCCTGTTCTTCATCCTGATCTCCGTCAGCGACGAGCTGGCACTTGTGGCGTACTGCGGCGCCTACTTGGCGATCGCCCGCACGAGGGCCCACGGGTTCGAGGCGGTCCGTGATTCGCCGCCCGACCTGACCTACCTCCGGTCGGGTCCGGGTACCGCCCTGGGCGACCGCTGGCGTGCTGACCTCGCGGAGCTGCTCGTCGAGGAACCCGAACTCGCGCCCCTGGCCGACCTGTTCGACAGTATCGAGACGGCGGACCGATGACGACCCTGGCAGCACCGCACTCCCCCTCCCCCGTCCTGGACGAGCAGTGCCTGGTGGGCCACCTCTTCGCGGCGGCCACCCCGGCCGGCTACGGGCACCTCCGCGCGCTCTGGGGGGACGCCGTCAGGCGCTGGGGCGCGAGCGAGCCCATCGGGCCCGCGTCACCGAGCAGGCACCCCGCGCTGCCCCCGGAGGTGCTCCCCTCCTCGGACGGGCTGATCTGCATGGCGCAGGCCACCGCCGCCCTGCCGGGACTCCACCAGATGCTGCTGCGCCGGCACCGCGACCGCATCTGGCTGAGCGCCACCCTCTCGCCGCCCGACGGATCCTGGAACGCCCTGTGGAACCAGTGGCGTACGGTCGTCGATCCGGACGACCCGCACCTCATCGGATCCGCGGTGCTGCTCACCGCGTTCACGGACCTGCCCGCACCGCCCCGCGACCCGGCGTTGCCGGTGGTGCAGGACGCCGTGGCCGCGCACTTCCCCGCCGCGTACGTGCCATCGGCCCGCACCCGCTGGAGGTCCGCGCTCACCGGCACCGGCCTGTACCTCACCGAGCCGGTGGCGGCCGACGCCGCCGCGTCCTCCCGCTGCCTGGCGGTCATCGCCCCGCGCAACGCCGGTCGGGAGCTGGACGCGTGGACCTGGAGCGACGGCACGGCCACGCCGACGCCGTTCGCCCGGTACCTGCTGCACGCCGTCTCGCTGCGCCTGCTGATGCGCGGCCTCGACGAGCGCGGCGCCCGGGCCGAACTCCTCGCCGGCCGGGTCGACACCGGCATCCGGGAGCTCCGCGGCCTCCTGGACGCCCCGGCCGACGCCCGGCTCATCGCCTCCGGCCGGGACCTGCTCGTACGGACCGGGATCGCCCTCCTGGACCTGGTCACGGTCCGCACCAGGGTGGCGCAGGACGCCCGGGATGCGGAGATCGTGGCCCACAACCTCCGACTGGCCGCCTCGCCGGCGCTTCCCGGCATCCTCGGGCCGGCCGCTCCCTCCGGTCCGCCGGCCGAGATATCCGAGGAGGAGGCGGAACTCCACCCCGTCCAGCACGACTTGTACCTGAGTGCGGCGCTCGCCCGCCGCGCGGAGGACCTGGAGGCCTGGCTGCGTTCGGTCGAGGAACGGGCCGGCCACATCAACGCCGCCGCGCAGACGGCGGTCGCCGAACAGCTCCGCCTTGCCGACGAACGCGAGGCCCGCCGCACGGCGCGCTTCGCCCTGCGCAACACGGCTCTGGTCGGCGCGCTCCTCATGGTCCTGACCACCGTCCAGAGCCTGCAGTACCGGCTGCCGCTTCCGGGGCGGGTGGTGCCCGCCCTGATCGCCTCCCTCGGCGGAGCGGCCCTGCTGCTCGCCGGGAGCACCGTCCGCGACGCGGTGCGGGGCTCCCGGCGCGAAGTACCGGTCTTCCTTCCACTGAGCGCGGGGGTGCTGGGGGCCGGACTCGCCTGGTCCGCGGAAGGCGTGGCCGGTTGGGCGTGGGACGCCGGCCCGAGCCCCGTGCGAAGCCTCACCGTCGCCTGCGCGGCCGCCCTCGTATCGGCCGTCGGCACCGCCCTGACCCTGCGCCGCCGCACCCCGGCACCACCGTCCGGCAACCCGCAGCTTCGCCCCCACTCCGGCGGTGGCGTCAACTAGGCTGCGCGGCATGAGCGACAGCAACCTGCCGCGTCCGCCCGCGCCCGAACTGCCCGCGCGGGACGTACCCGGCGAACTCTCGCGCCTGCTGAACGGGGCCCGACGCTGGCCACTGGACTCCGACAAGGAGAGCAAGGTCCTCGCCGTGCTGGACCGCCTCGACAGTGCCCGGCTCGCGGGCCGTTGGGACGAGGTGGGCCGCAACCTGGACGAACTGGTCACGCTGGCACCGCCGGGAGCGAACGAGGCCGTCGGGGAACCGGACGGCTCCTCGGCGAAGGTGGGCGAACGGATCGACCGCATCCTCAACGAATCCACGGACCCGCCGCCCTCGCCGCCGCCCCCTCCGCCACCCTCTGCGCCGCAGCGCCACTGACCCGGGCAGCCGCCGTCCGCGCACCTCCCTCCACCGGCCAGGAGGGAGGGAGGTGCGGCGTCACGGTCCTCTGTTACTCCGCCTGCGACGGGTCGGCCGGATCGCTGATCGGCGCGCCGTCCACGTCGGTCATGAAGTCGCGGTGGACCCGCTTCTTGTCCGTCGGGGCGGGGAGGGCCGGGCAGGCGATGCCGTCGCCGTCCCGGTCGAGCCCGTTCGGGTCGAGCGCGTCCGCCCGCAGCACCGCTTGCGCGTCGGCCTGGGCCTTGAACGCGCCGCAGTCGGCCACGTGCCCCTTCTGCACGTACGGAGCGACGTCGAACGCGTGCTCCGGGGCTTCCTTGCCGGCGCACGCGGTCAGCGTGATCGCCGCGATCACGCCGACCACCGCGATGGCGGTACGACGCCCCGGCCGTTGCCGGCGGAACCGGGCCTGGTGGTGGGTGTGTGGTTGCTTTGACATGGTCCTAGGCCGATCCCACCCGGAACACCGCGACGGTTCCGTTGTCCTGGTCGACCGCGTACACCTTCCCCGTGGTGTTGTTCGTGGCCACCGAGGCGAACTGGCGGGGCGCACCGAGCGAGGCTTGTGTCAGCAGCGTGCCGCCGTTGGCCACCCCGAGGCCGCCCGTGCCCGTGACACCGTCTTGAGCGATGAAGAGCTTGTTGAAGCCCTTCAGCATCGCGACCTTGTGCAACGGGTTCCCGAGGGCGTCCTTTGACGCCTTGCAGACCAACACCTGCCCCGTAACCTTCGTCTCGACAATCCGTTCTATGCGGGCGACGGCACCGTTGCAGTGCGCTCCGGAGCCCGTCGTATAGGTGTAGACCGCCCCTGCCGCCGCGTTGTAGATCACGGAGTGGGGAAGGTAGGACGCGCCGCCCAGATCGTCGATGGTTGTATAAGTGCCGTCGTTGGGGTTCATGACGATCGTGGTGGAGACGGTCACCTTGTTCGGGTCGCAGTTCTTGGCAACGAGGTAGACCCGATTGCGGACCGGATCGACAGCGATGCTGCCACGAACGGAGTTCGAAGGGATTCCCTCCCCCTTCGCGTTGCAGCTCTGCTTCGTCGGGAACGGCGCTACCAGCTTGGCCTGGTGGCTCTGCGTCGAGATGACGAAGATGCCTATGCGGTTGACGTCTGCAGCGCCGATACCGACGTTCGACTTCGCGAGGTACACCTCGTGGCGCTCGGGGTCGAAGGCGAAGTCCACGCCATTGGCCGTAGCCCCCAGTCCGGCGGCGGGAAGTGGGATCTTCGTCGCCGCCGAGGCGCCGGCCGCGATGTAGGCGACCACCGAGTTGTTTCCGTTGCCGCTGGCGACGTAGACGTCGCCGTTCTCGGGGGAAACGGCGAGGCCCGTGACGGTCGTCTCGAAATCGGCGACGCGGGTCACTCGATTGCCGCCAGCCGTGTCGATGATCGCGACCCCGCCCGTACCCCCGACGTAAACCCGCCCCGTGTCGGAGTGGACCGCGATGCGGTTCGGGTTCGTCACACCGGCGCTGGAGACGTCGATCGGATCACCGATCGCCGTGTCGGTCTTTCCGTCGATCACGGTCACGTTGTTGCCGACGCCGGCCACGACGTACGCGCGATCGGCCTTCTCGTCGACGATTACGTCGGTCGGGGCCTGGCCCACCCGGATCGCGTCCTTCGCGACCTCCACCGGCGTGGAGGTGTCGTTCAGCACGAAGGACGACTTCGCGCCCCGGCCGCACTTGTTCTCCTCGCCGACCACGACCATGTGGTAGACCGGTTCGCCGGTCAGCAACCCGTCGGCCTTCAGGTCCTCGACCGTCCCGTAGCGTCCGTGCTTCGCACAGAAGGACTCCTCCGCTGTGCGCAGGCCGGCCGCGTCCGCGGCGATCGCGCTCTTGGTGCCCTTGTCGCCGATGCCCCTGACGGCGAACGCCACGATGGCGGCAAGGACGCCCAGGATCACGATGACCACGAGCAACTCGACGAGCGTGAAGCCGTCCTGGCGTCTGGCGCGCAAGGGGAACAGGCGATGGTCCGGTGTCATGACAGTCGGGCTTCCTTCAATCGATGGGTCACGTCCAGCCCGAGCGCACGCGCGAGCCTTTGCCTCGTCGGCCGCGTCACGAGGTTCACCGTCGCACCGGCTTGACGTCCTTGGGGCCCGGCAGGTCCGGGCACGCGATGCCCTTCCCGTCACCGTCGAGGTGGTTCGGGTCGGCCGGCGAGAAGCGCAGGACCGCCTGCGCGTCCGCCTGGCTGGCGAAGTCCGGGCAGTCGTAGGCGTCATTGCCGTAGCGCAGGAAGTAGCGGGCGTCGAAGGCCCGCTCCGGCTGCGGGCAGCGCGCGCTGCGCACGTCGTCGGGATCGCACGTCGCGGTGCTGGTGACCGGTTTGATGTCGCGCGGTTCCGGCAGTTCGCGGCATGCGACGCCGCTCCCGTCGTCAAGGTGGTTCGGATCGCTGGGGTCGGCCCGCAGCACCGCCTGGGCATCTGCCTGAGTGGCGAAGTTGCCACACTCGAAGGCGTCGCCGTGGGTGGCGTACTCCTTCGCGTCGAACGCCTTGTTGTTCGGGCAGAGCGCGGTGCGCGGGGTGCCCGGCGTGCACCACTCGCGGTCGGGCCTCTTGGCCTCTGCGGCCGAACCCCACCCGCCGCGCGCGAGCACCACGACGGCCAGCGCCACCGCGACCACCGCGATCACGAGAACACTCCGCCTGACCGCGCGTGATCCGGACAGTCTGCTCAACAGTGCCATTCCACGCCTCTGCTCATCGTGCCGCCAGCCTCTTCCGTGCGTGCTGCCGCGGACCGACGGCACTGGCCGCCGGCCCGCGGCAGGCTGGATAGGTGCATTACATCCACAGCGAGCACGGTTGTCAATGATTGACTACTGGGCGCCCGACTGCGCACCATTCGGCATGTGCGGCACAGCCATGCCGGAAACCCTCGCAGATGCCTAGGCATATCGACCCTTTGCCTTTTCGGGCCAGCGAGGCGATCCGACGGCAGCAGCCGTCCATCAGATCTATGAGGAGTAGCAAATGCAACGACAGTCCAGGCGTACCTGGAGCGCCCCGAACTCCGGCCGCACCGCCATGCGCCGGCTGCGGAACGCCTTCGCGGTAGGCGCCCTCACCACGGCGCTCGTCACCGCCGCGGCGCCGACGGTGTTCGCAACGACGGATGCGCAGGTCGGCGTCGCGAACAACATGTACCCCGCTCTGAAGGACATGCGGCCCACGATCCAGACCCTTGAGTCGTTCACGGCCTTCACGGCCAACGCGGCTTCGCAGACCGGCGGATTCTGGAACAAGCCTGCGGTCGACACGACGACGATGCGCGGCATCACGTCCGGAAGCCTGCGTCAGCAGCTGAAGGCCGCCGGCCCGTACACCACGTGCAACCCGGCCTCGTCGAACAACTGCGTCAACGGGCCGTTGCACGTCGACGCGTTCCTCTCGGCGGACGAGTCCAACGTGGACGCGGTCATCCCGACCGCCGACGGCGGCACGTGCACGGCGGGCGGAGGTGTCGAATGCAACGGCGACGTCGGCTCCAAGTACCCCGTGGCCATCGGCCACTTGGCCATCTACAGCTGTAATGGCAGCTGGGCGGGCTCGACCAAGGGCGACGACCCGTCCAACGGCGGCACTCCCCCGCTGCCGTTCGGTGCGGACGCCAACGGCAGCGGCAACGGCAAGGCCCAGTCGCCTCGCTGCGACGCCACGCCGGTCAGCGGCGGCGCCCCCACGACCATCCCGGCCCTGGTGACCTGGCTCGGGACCAGTGGCCGCCGGGTCGCGGTCGCCGACCCGGCCTCAGCGCCGTTCGGCGCGGCGTCCAAGCAGGCGCTGATCCAGAACGGGTTCACCTGGACCGACAGCGGTGTGGGTCAGAACGTGTTCCGGGGAAGCGCGTGTGACAGCGCGGGTACCGCATGCAAGGTACGCCTGGAATCGGGCATCAGCCAGGTGCGTGGCGCGGTGACGTCGAATGCCGGCGGCAACACCCAGCTGGGTCTCGTCGCGAAGTCGAACGTCGTGAACGTGAGCTGGACGTCGAGCTCCCTGAACGGCACCACGAGCAACGACCCCAACACGTGGACCGAGGTCAATTCCAGCGCGTACTCCGGCTACGGAGACATCGCCCAGTACGGCGTCGCCCTGACCGGTGGCAACGCCGGTGCGGCGGCCGCTTGGAGCGACCTGTTCAACAACAAGTGGGACATCAACAACAACATCCAGTCGACCCTCGCCGCCTACGGCTACTAGGCGATCCGGAGTACTGGGCAACGGACCGTCGGCCGGGTGCAAACACGGCCCGCCGACGGTCCCGGCTCCCCGAGGTGCGCATCCCGCGGCGGGGGCCGGGTATCGCACTGCGCACACCGCAGTGGTTGTCGACTGTCAGCCCATGAGGTCGTCACTGGCTGACCACCGGGGCACCTTGCTCCCACAAGGTGCCCCCGCTGCAGCCGCCAGCCGCGGTACCGACTCTTAGTCATCAGGCCCTTAGGAGGGGCCTCACACATGAGCAGAACACCACGCCGGCACTTCACGCCGGACGGCCGCTCCGCCGCGCTCGCGCGCGGCCGGTCGCTCCGCGTTCCGGCACTCGTCTTCGCGGTGGCGACCGTCGTGATGGCCGGCAGCCCGGCCTCGGCGGCCGGCACCAACACGACCGCCTTCGCCACTGCGGTCAACCTCAGCGACAGCGGCCGCGGCAGCTCCGCCGTCGCGATCGGAGACCTCGACAACGACGGTAAGCCGGACCTCGTCACGGCCATCCGCGCCGAGGGCCTGGGTGTGTTCCTCGGTTCGGGCGGCGGCAGCTTCGGCGCCGTGACCAAGTACGCGGCCCCCCGCACCGCGTCGAGCCTCTTCCTCGGCTCGGCACTGATCCGCGACGTCAACGGCGACGGCCACCAGGACGTCGTCAGCCAGGACTCGCGCGGCAACGTAGCCCTGGTCTGGCTCGGCGACGGCACCGGCGCCCTCGGCGCCGGTGCGGTGGTCCAGCTCAACCCGACGGCCGGGTGCGACAGCACGGGCGACAACCCGTGTGTGGTGCGCTTCCCCAGCGACGTCACCGTGGGCGACTTCGACGAGGACGGCAAGCCGGACCTCGCGACGTCCAACTCGACCACGAACAACGTCTCGGTGGTCCTCGGCAACGGTGACGGCACGTTCGGCGCCGCGACCCAGCTCGGGCTGAACGGCGCCACCGGCCCGCAGGGCATCGCGGCCGCCGACCTGGACGGCGACGGCCACCTGGACCTCACCACCTCCAACACGTCGACCGGCACAGTCTCGGTGCTGCTGGGCGACGGCAACGGCGGCTTCGGCACGGCGTCTAGCGTCTCGGCCGGTGTGAGCCTGCCGTCCAGGCTCCAGCTCGCCGACGTCAACGAGGACGCAAAGCCGGACGCCGTCATCGTGGCGCCCGGCTCACCGGGCAAGGTCGCGGTCCTGCTCGGAACCGGTGCGGGCACGTTCGCCGCGGCGAACGTCCTGTCGGCGGGAACCAACCTCACCTCCGCGTCGGTGTCCGACCTGAACGGCGACGGGCACGTCGACCTGATCGCGTCCAGCGCCGGCACGGCCGAGGTCCTGGCGTTCGAGGGCGACGGTACGGGTGCCTTCGGCAGCCCGATCTCCTTCGGCCTGAACGGCGGCCTCAACCCGCAGGGCACGGCGGTAGCGGACCTCGACGGTGACGGACGTCCCGACGTCGTCACGGCCAACAGCAACAGCTCGGCCGCGTACGTCAAGGACGCGTCGGTGCTGCTCAACTCGACGAACCGGACCCCTGCGGCCGCGAACGAGTCGCTCAGCCACATCGGTGCGGACACCTCGCTCGTCGTCGCCGCTCCCGGTGTCCTCGGCAACGACACGGACCCCGACGGCAACACGCTGACGGCTTCCCTCGTGACCGGGCCGGCCCACGGCACCCTCACGCTCAACCCGGACGGCTCGTTCAGCTACCAGCCCACCGGCGGCTACACCGGAAGCGACAGCTTCACGTACAAGGCGACGGACGGCACGGTCGACTCGAACACCGCGACCGTGACGCTCAGCGTCTCGGCCGGCTGCCACGGCCTCGCCGCCACGATCACCGGCAACGGGATCGTGAACGGCACGAGCGGCGCCGACGTGATCGTGACCGGCAACGGGAACGACGCCGTCAGCGGTAACGGCGGCAACGACACCATCTGCACGTTCGGCGGCAACGACGCCGTGTCCGGCGGCAGCGGCAACGACTACCTCGACGGCGGTGACGGCAACGACGCCATCAGCGGCGGCAGCGGCAACGACACCGTCCAGGGCGGCGCGGGCGACGACGCCCTCTCCGGTGGCTCCGGCAACGACACCGTGATCGGTGGCGCCGGCAGCGACATCCTCTCCGGCGGCAGCGACACGGACGTCTGCGCCGGAGACGGCAACGGCGGGCCGGCGCTCGCGGGCACGGACTCGATCGCGTCCGGCGGCTCCTGCGAGACCGTCGTAGAGGTGCCGTAGCCGACGAGCCGTCTCCGACGGCCTGTTACGCGGCACTGACGTGAGTCACGGGCCCGGCGATCGCATCACGATGCGATCGCCGGGCCCTTCGTGCTGCCCCGCGCACATCACCGGTGAGCGTGGTGCGACGTCAGCCGGCCTTGGCGGCCGGCATCGTCGAGTCGACGTCGACGGCGTCGAGGAGCTGGCGCGCGGCGTGGACGAGGTCCAGCCGCCAGGCGTAGATCGCGCGGGTCACGTGGTCGCCGACGTGCTCCTTGGCGTGCAGCGCCGCCTCGATCTCGTCGAGGACGACCCGCTGGCGCTCGATCAGGCGGGCCGGGCTGACGTCCCGGCGCTGGAGCAGCAGGAATTTGCTCGTGAGGTCGGCACGGATGTCTCGCAGGTGACCCACGGGCTCGCTCAGCCACCGGTTGACGGCCGTCTTCGCCGAGCGGGTGGCGGCGTAGATCGTGCGCTGCGGTCCGCGATCGCTTTCCTCGGTGCCGACCGGCGTGATCAGCCCGCGCTCGACCAGCCGCGTGATCGACCTGTAGACCATGGGCCGGGAGATGTGCCAGAACTCACCGATGTCCGTGCCCTCCACGGTGAGGGCTGCGATGGCGAAGCCGTGGCTCGGTCGTTCGGCCACGAGGGCGAGCACGATCCACTCGGCCAACGGCAGATCAGGTCGGTCAGCTTTCTCCATGGTAACCAGGTTACCAATCGGGACGGCTTGCCGTTGTGTGATGTAACAGTCTTCGATGGCCGCTCGGCTCGCGCCGCTGTAGGTAAAACCAGGAGGTCTGTACGTACCCCCAGCAGCGTCGTTCCGGGTTCGTCGGGAGCTCCCGGCCGGCGTCCGGCCCGGGTGGTCAGGGTCGGTCGCCGACCCCGGTGAACGGCACACCCGTCGCGTTCGCGTACGGGTCGCTCAAACTGTCGTACCAGTGGATGACCGGAGCACCGACGAGGATCGCCGCGATGGCGCCGACGGCGAGGAAAACGCCGAATGGAATGCGGGTGTCGCGGGTCATTCGCCCTGCCGCCATGAGCCCGGTGGCGATCAGCAACCCGACGGAGCTGCCCGCGACCACCGCGAAGACGAGGTACCAGGGGCCGAACCAGCCCAGTCCGGTTCCGAGCAGGCCGGCCAGGCGAACGTCGCCGAATCCGAGCCAGGCGGGCCGCACCCAGTGCAGGGCGAAGAAGACGGCGAAGGCGCCGACGGCGCATGCCGCGGTCACGCCGAGCCGATGCCATTGGCCGGTGGCCGCCGCGGCGGCGATCAGGCAGGCGGCGGTGAGTCCGAGCGTCGGGTAGACCAGCCGCAGCGGGAGCAGGAACAGCTCGGCGTCACAGGCGGCCAGGGCCAGTAGTCCTGCGGTGAATACCAGTGCGGCGGGGAGTACTGCCGACGGGCCGAAGCGCAGCGCCTCGGCGGCGAACAGGATCCCGGTCAGCGCTTCGAGGATCGGGTAGCGCGCGGGGATCCGCACCCGGCAGGCGCGGCAGCGCCGGCCGAGCAGGAGCCAGGACACGACGGGGATGTTGTCCCGGGCCGCGATCGGTGTGGCGCACCCCGGGCAGGCGGAGCCGGGCCGCACGACCGAGCGGCCGGCCGGTACGCGGGAGACGGCGACGTTGAGGAACGATCCGACCGCCAGCCCCAACAGACCGATGATCACGACGAATATGGATGACATGCCGCAATGGTGCCGTATCCATACATACCCGTCACCACCGAGCGGCCGCCTGGCACGGCCGGTCAGGCGGCGCTTCCACTGCCACCTGACCAACGCAATCGCCGGACGCCGCGTGCGGGCGGCGTCCGGCGGGGAGAACCCGTATCAGGGGGTGGCAGCGCAGGGGTTCGTCACGCCCTCCGCGACCTTCAGCGTGGGGACCTTGTACGTGGCGGGGTCCTTGACCTCGTACCACTGGGAAGCGGTGGACAGAAGCCCGACCTCGGCCAGCTTGTCGACGGTGGCGTACGCGTTGTTGTTGGCGAAGTACGCCTCTTCCGCGGTCTGGATCGTGGCCTTATCGGTCTTGCACGCCGCGCTCTGACCCTTGTCGTTGATGCCGCGAACGGAGAAGACGACGATGGCGGACAGGATGCCGAGGATCACGATGACCACGAGAAGCTCGACGAGCGTGAAGCCGGCTTCCGCGGTCTCGTTCCGTGCACGCATTCGCTGACGCAACGTGCCTTGCAGGTTTGTGAACATCTTTCTCCATCTACGGCGACCGACCGAAGAGCCGAGTCACGTTGTAGTAACAGCCTGATTAATCAGCGGTAGACTACTTACCGCGCACTGGGCTGACAAGGGCCAATCCCATGGAGACCTCACAGAGGACGACGTATCGGGGTGTTGTAGTCTGCCGCTGATTAATCAGCAGCTGACGACATCGCCGCGAATGGACTCGCGGTTCCTCGTCGGCCGCTGTTCTGGATGCGCGAAAGGGGTGGGTTCCTTGGCGAATGGCCGTTTTCTCCGGCGCCGCGCGGCGACGACGAGTCCCGCGGGCGAGGACGGCACCCTCCCCGAGGGAGCCCTCGCCCCCGCGCCGTCCGCGGCCTCGTCTCCGGCGGACGAAGCTGCCCGGGACACGGTGTCCGACGCGGCACCCTCCTCGTCCGAACGGCAGAAGCAGCCGCGCATCGGGGAACTCCTCGTGCAGCGCGGGCAGCTCGTCCCGTCACAGGTGGACGAGGCACTCCTGCAGCAGTCGGCGTCGGGCAAGCGGCTGGGCGCTCTACTGGTCGAACTCGGCATGGTCGACGAGCGGTCACTGATCGAGGCCCTCGCAGTTCAACTAGACCTCCCTGTGGCCGACTTGCGCCAGAGCGAGCCCGACCCCGAGGCGGCTGCCCGGGTGCCGGAGGCGCTCGCCCGCTCGCTGGGCGTCGTCGGCGTACGGCGGTCCGATGGCACGCTGCTGATCGCGGCGGGCGACCCGGCGGACCCGCGCGTGCTCGAAGAGGTCGGCCGGGCCGTCGCACCGGACCGGGTACAGCTGGCGATCGCGGCCCCGTCGGACATCCGGCGCTCCATCGACAGCGCCTACCGGGCGCTGGCCAGCGCCGGCAGCCTGGTCGAGGCCTTCGAGGCCACCGAGACCGGCCGCAACGCCGCCTCCGGTGCCAGGGTGGTCAGCGAGGACGCCCCGGTGGTGCACCTGGTCAACCTCATGCTGACCCAGGGCCTGCGCGACCGGGCCTCCGACATCCACATCGAGCCGCATGCCGACCGGGTGCGGGTCCGGTACCGCATCGACGGCGCGCTGCACGACGTGCTGAGCCTGCCGGAGAACATGGGCCCCTCCGTGGTCAGCCGGATCAAGATCATGGCCAACATGAACATCGTCGACCGGCGGCGCCCGCAGGACGGGCAGATCGCTACCGAGATCGACGGAAAGTCGGTCGACATCCGGGTCGCGACCACCCCCACCATCTGGGGCGAGAAGGCGGTGCTCCGGCTGCTCGACCGCAACCGCACCCTGTACCGGCTGGGCGAGCTCGGCATGCCCGCGGCGACCTACGAACGGTTCTCCTCCCTGCTGCGCTCCCCGTACGGCATGGTCGCCTGCGCCGGACCGACCGGCAGCGGCAAGACGACCACCCTGTACGCCACGCTCGGCGAGCTCAACCAGAGCGAGCGCAACATCACCACCATCGAAGACCCGGTGGAGTACGTGTTCCCCTCGGTCAACCAGATCCAGATCAACGACCAGGCGGGCATCTCGTTCGCGACCGGGCTCCGCTCCATCCTCCGGCAGGACCCCGACGTGATCCTGATCGGCGAGATCCGGGACGCCGAGACGGCGCGGATCGCGGTCGAGTCCGCTCTCACGGGCCACTTCGTCCTGTCGTCCATCCACGCCGGCGACGCCTGCTCCGCGCTGCACCGGTTCGCCGACATGGGCATCGAGCCGTTCCTGATCACCTCCACGGTCTCCGGGGTGGTCAGCCAGCGACTGGTGCGGCGGATCTGTGATCAGTGCCGCGAGCCCTACCGGCCGGGCGTGGACGAGCTGGCCTTCTTCGCCAAGGCCGGCGGGTCGACCGACACCGAGTTCTGGCAGGGCCGGGGCTGCAACTTCTGCTCCCGGACCGGCTATCAGGACCGGATCGGCGTCTTCGAGCTGCTCGTGATGAGCGATGCGGTCAAGCGGCTGCTCGTCGAGAACGCATCGATTGACAGGCTGCGCCGGACCGCCCGCGAGGAGCACATGGACAGCCTCCTGGACGGAGGCGTCCGTCTGGTGGAGGAGGGCGTCACGACCATCGCCGAGATCATGTCCAGCGTGTACGTGGTCTAGGCCGGACCCGGCCCCGGGCCCGGACACCGACACCGACACCGACACCGACAGCCCGGCAACGCGGCAACGCGGCAACGCGGCAAGCGACGAACGACGAACGACGACGCTGACCACCGACACTGGAACCCAGGAGAAGACCGGCATGGCCACCTTCAAGTACGTCGCGGTCGGCCCGGACGGGAAGCGCGCCACCGGTGTGCTCAAGGGCTCCAGCGTCGACGGCGTGACCGAGAGCCTGACCCGGCAGGGCTACGAGGTGCAGTCCGTCAAGGCCGAGGGCCGCAACCTGCTCCAGCTCGAACTCACGGCGACAAAGGTCGACCTGGTCGAACTGAGCAACTTCTCCCGGCAGATGGCCGCGTTCATCAAGGCCGGCGTGCCGATCCTGGACGCCCTGGAGATCATCCGGGCCGAGACCAAGGACAAGAAACTCGGCCAGGTGCTCGTAGACGTGATGGACTCGCTGCGGTTCGGCGAAAGCTTCGCCGGCGCGATGGCCGCCCACACCAAGGCGCTGCCGCCGTTCTACGTCTCCGTCCTCCGCTCAGCCGAGGCCACCGGCGAACTCGACGTTGTGATGGCCCAGTTGGGGCGCTACATCGAGCGCGACGTCGAGGCCCGGCGCAGCATCCGCTCCGCCCTGACCTATCCGGGCCTGGTGATGGGTCTGGCCCTCGCGGTCGTCCTCGTCCTCGTCCTGTTCGTACTCCCCCGCTTCAAGGTGTTCTTCGAGTCCTTCCACGCGGAACTGCCGCTGCCGACAAGGATTCTGCTGGGCTTCACCGACTTCGTCACCGCCTGGTACCCGGTCATCGCCGGCGTGCTCCTCGTGCTCGTCACGGCGGTGATCGCCGGATTGCGGACCGAGCGGGGACGGCTCCTGCGCGACCGCTTCCTGTTGGCGATGCCGGTGCTCGGCGACGTGGTCCGCTACATGGTCATCGAACGGTTCTGCCGCATCCTGACCTCGATGATCAAGGCCGGCGTGCCCATCCCGGAGGCGCTCAACCTGGCGAGCTCGGGCGCCAACAACCGGGTGTACGAACGGTCCATCGCGACGGCCCGGACGGAGATGCTCGAGGGTGGCGGCATGTCCCGGCCGATCGCCCGCACCAAGCTGTTCCCCGGCGCGGTCACCCAGATGATGCGCGTGGGAGAAGAGACCGGAACCCTCGACGACCAGCTCGAGAACGTCTCGGAGTTCTACGAGAAGGAACTGCAGCACAAACTCAAGCGGCTGACCAGCCTGTTCGAGCCGGCCATGGTCATCATGGTCGGGGTCGTCGTGGGGTTCGTGGCCGTCGCCCTCCTCTCGGCGATCTACGGCGTCTTCAACCAGGTCAGCGTCCAGTGACCGCCCCCGCACGCCGCCCGCGGCGCCAACGCGGCGAAGAGGGCGAGACCTTGATCGAGGTGCTCGTCGCCGTCGTACTCATCGGCGTTGCCTTCGTGACCATCCTCGGGGGCATGGGCACCGCGATCATCAGCTCGGTCACGCAGCAGAAGGTGACGAGCGCCGACTCGATCGTCCGCAGCGCCGCCGAGAAGGTCGTCGGCGCCCCGTACGTGTCCTGCGCCGGCGGCTACGAGAGCCCGGCGCCGCCCGCCGGGTACACCGTGACCGTCGAGGTCGCGTACTGGGACGGGGTGGGTGCGTTCGGTGCGGCCTGCAGCCCTACGGCCGATACCGGAGTGCAGAGGATCACGCTCACCGTGCACTCGACCGGCCCGCGCCCCGTCAGGGACGTGACCCTCGAGGTGGTCAAGCGGGAGTCGATGCTGTCATGAGGACACAACAGCCCACCAGGCGCACCGAGTCGAGGCCGGAGTCGGAGGCGGGGTTCACCCTGACCGAGGTGCTGGTCACCATCGTCATCATGGGGATCATCGGGGCACTGCTGCCCCAGGCGATCATCCTCGGACTGCGGTTCATGACCGGCACCGAGAAGCGGGTGGCCTCCACCAGCGCGGTGGGAACCCTCAACCGCTACTTCTACGGCGACGTGCGGAGCGCCGACAGCGTCACGACCGCCCCCGCATGCGGGGTCGCCGAGGTGATCGTCCACCTCGTCCGGCCCGGCACCGACATCGTCTACGCCTACGACGAGCCGACGGGCTCCCTCACCCGGGTGAAGTGCAGCGCCGGAGGCGTCGTCACCACGGTGCTCGGCCGGTTCGACACCACCACATCACCCAGCCCGGTGACTCTGACCTGCGGTGCCGAGACCTCGTGCACCTCGCCCATGGAGGTAACGCTGACCGTGCAGAGCGCCCCCGCCGCACCCCCGACGGCCCTCACCGCGGTCCGCCGATCGAGCGCGTCATGACCGGCCGCCCGCATCCGCGCCGCCTCGACCCGCGCCGTCTCGACCCGCGCCGTCTCGACCCGCGCCGTCTCGATCCGCGCCGTCTGAATCCGCGCCGCCTGTGCGGCGGCGGCCGTCCGCGCCGCGACGAACAGGGCGCGACACCCCGCGCTCTTCAAGGACGACCCCGCCGGGCCTCAGTCCGTGCCCTACCTGAACGTCATCGCCGCCCGCGCGGACCGGAAGGACAACGCGGACTACCAGAAGATCGTCAAGCTCTACGCGTCCCAGGCGGTGCAGGACGAGGTTCGCCGCACCAGCAACGGCACCGCCCACCACATCGAGCTGCCCGCCGCCGAGCTGCAGGCCGAGGTAGCCCGCATCCAGAAGCAGCTGAAGCGATGACCGCCACCGTGGAACTGCGCGAGGTCGCGAAGGAGTTCCCCGGAGGAGCGCGCGCCGTCGACGGAGTCAGCCTCAGCGTCGAGGAGGGCAGCGTCTTCGGTGTCGTCGGGCACAGCGGTGCGGGCAAATCCACCCTGCTGCGCCTGGTCAACGGCCTGGAGGAACCGACCTCGGGCAGCGTGCTGCTGAACGGCCAGGACCTCTCCGCCCTAGGCGAGCGCAGGCTGCGGCCCGTCCGCCGCGACATCGGCATGATCTTCCAGCAGTTCAACCTCTTCCGTTCGCGCACCGTCCTGGGCAACGTGCTCTACCCGCTGCGCCTCGCCGGGATGGACCGCGCCGCGGCCCGGGCCCGCGCCGAGGAGACGCTGGAGTTCGTCGGGCTCGCCGGCCACGGGAAGCGCTACCCCGAGCAGCTCTCGGGCGGCCAGCGCCAGCGCGTCGGCATCGCCCGCGCGCTCGCCACCCGCCCCAAGGTCCTGCTGTGCGACGAGGCGACCTCCGCCCTCGACCCGCGGACCACCGGCGAGGTACTGGCCCTGCTGCGCCGGGTCAACCGCGAACTGGGCGTCACGATCCTCCTCATCACCCACGAGATGGAGGTCGTACGGACCCTGTGCGACCGCGTGGCGGTCATGGAGGACGGCAAGGTGGTCGAGAGCGGCGAGGTCTACGAGGTCTTCGCGCGGCCCCGCCACGCGACCACCGCCGCTTTCGTCCGCTCCGCACAGCACGGCGAGCCGGACGCCGGACTCCTGGAACGGCTGCGCGCCCGCCACCCGGGCCACCTGGTCACGCTGCCCGTCGTGGACGGCAGCCCCGCCCTGGACGGCCTCTCGGAGCTCCTGCGCGTCCACGGCGTCGACTTCACCTTCGTCCACGGAGGCGTCGCCGAGGTGCGCGGGCGCCCCTTGGGCAGCGTGACGCTGGAACTGCGCGGCGAACCCGCCGCGGTCGAGGCCGTGGCCGAGGCGCTGAGCGTCCCCCACCGCGCGGAAGCGGGTGTCCGGTGAAGGCGGACTGGAGCACGTTCTGGCCCAAGGTCCTCGACGCCACCGGCGAGACGGTCTACATGGTGCTGATCACTCTGGCGCTGTCGACCGTCAGCGGACTGGTGGTGGGGCTCACCCTCTACGCCACGCGCAAGGGCGGTGTCCTGCCGAACCGGATCGTCCACACGGTCCTGGGCCTGCTCATCAACGTCATCCGGCCCGTGCCGTTCATCATCGCGATCGTCGCGCTCGCCCCCGTCACGCGCGGGGTGGTCGGCACGATGATCGGCACGAACGCCGCGATCTTCCCGATGACCGTCGTCGCGACGTTCGGGGTGGCCCGGATCGTGGAGTCCAATCTGCTCTCCGTCGAACCGGGCGTGATCGAGGCGGCGCGCTCCATGGGCGCGAGTCCGCCGCGGATCCTGCTCACGGTCCTCGTCCCGGAGGCGCTCGGCCCCCTGGTCCTCGGCATGACCTTCCTGCTCGTCGCGCTGATCGACTTCTCGGCGGTGGCGGGGACGGTCGGCGGTGGCGGCGTCGGCAACCTGGCGATGACCTACGGCTACCTGCGCTTCGACACCTCGGTGATGGTGGTGACGGTGCTCGTGCTGATCGCCCTCGTGCAGTCGGCGCAGCTCCTCGGCAACGTGGTGTCCCGCAAGGTGCTCCGCCGCTGACGCCGGCCGGCACCGCGCACCGCGGCGGGCCGCCGCCCCCGTCGGGGGAGGGGGCGGCGGCCCGTACGGTCAGGACCGGGGCGGCGCGAGCCGGTCGACTCGCGCATGACGGCACCCGTTGCGGGCATGAGCGCCGTACCCCCTACCCCTTTGGACCGTGGAGACGAGGAGTGCTGGTGCTGCCCTTCAAGGTGACCGAGAGCGGTGTACTGATCATCCGGCTGCGAGCCGACCTGGATCTCTCCGGGCGGGCGGCCGCCGCCTGCGCGATCGACGACTGCCTCGGCGCCCACCGGTCCGCGCCCGTCGTGCTGGAACTGTCCGACGCACCGCTGAGCGGCGCCGCGATGAGCGCGGTCGTCCGGACCCACCACATGTGCCGCGCCGCGGGTACGCCGATGGCCGTCGTCGCGGCACGCGCCGAAACGCGCCGGGCCCTGGCCGCGGGCACGGGCGGGCCGTCCGTCCACCCCGCCCGTACGGCGGCCGTCGCCGCGCTCTCCGCCGCCGTGACCGAGGCCGCCGCGGCGGCCTGACACCGCTCCGGCGTCAGTCGGCCGGCTCCTCCGGCGCGGCATTGCCCGGTCCGGCAGCGGGCCGGTCACCCTGCTCGTGCCCGCTGTCGGCGCGGGGCTTCCGTCCCTTCCCGGTGTCGATGAGGTCGGGGGCGCCGGGGCCGATGGGCGGCAGGTCGGGCGTGAGGGCATCGCGCTTCTCGGGCACGCGGTCGGGGAGTTCGGGCTCTGACGGGGCACTGCGCATCAGGAGGTCTCCTCAGGGTGTGGCCGTACGGTCCGGAAGGACGCGGCAGCGGCGAGCCGGCTGCCGCCCCCTCTTAGCTCCGCCTGCCCCGTCCGCCGGGGCTCACTCGTACGGCCTCGTACGGCCTCGTACGGACCGGGGCCGGCCACGAGGGCCCCTCCCCTCATGCGGTCCATTTCCATGCGGTGATCTCCGCCGGGTCCACGCCGGTCGCGCGCAGTTCGCGTCGCAGCCGGTCGCGGAGGTCCGCGTAGCGGCCGGCGAGGCTCCGGGACCGGGCGGAGTGCGCTCCGAGGTGGGTCAGCATCGCGATGGCGAGGTCGTGGCGGGTGGCTCCGTTGAGGGCGAGCAGGTCGTACGGAGTGGTCGTGGTCCCCTCTTCGAGGTACCCGCGGACGTGGAACCGGTCGGGGTGCGGACGGCCGTGGAGCAGTTGGTGGACGGCCGAGGGGTAGCCGTGGAAGTCGAAGACGACCGGGGTGGTGTCGCCGAAGAGGGCGTGGAAGGCCTCGTCGGACAGGCCGTGGGGGTGGTGGATCGGTGGCGCGAGCGCGCAGAGGTCGACGACGTTGACGAAGCGGATCCGGGCTTCGGGCAGGTCGCGCCGCAGGAGGTCGGCAGCGGCCAGCGATTCGACCGTGGGGATGCCCCCGGCGCAGGCGAGCACGACCTCCGGGTCCCGGCCCGCATGGGTGCCGGCCCATTCCCAGGCGGAGGCGCCGGCCCGGCAGTGCGCACGGGCGGCCTCCAGATCGAGCCACTGGGCGGCCTCGTGCTTCCCCACCACCACCGCGTTGATCTTTCCGGTCTCGTCGAGGAGCCGTTCCATGGTGACCAGCAGGGTGTTGGCGTCGGGCGGCAGGTAGACGCCGGTGACGGTGTTCTTGCGGTTGAGGAGGTTGCTGATGAATCCGGGGCCCTGGTGGCTGTACCCGTTGTGCTCCTGGCGCCAGCCCTCGCTGCTGAGGAGGTACGTGAGGCTGCTGACCGGGGCGCGCCAGGGGACCTCCCGGGACGCCTTCAGCCACTTCGCGTACTGATTGGCCATGCTGTCGACGATGGCGGCGAAGGCCTCGTAGGTGGGGAAGAGGCCGTGACGGCCGGTGAGCAGGTAGCCCTGGAGCCAGCCCTGGCAGTTGTGCTCGGACAGCATTTCCATCACCCGGCCCGATCGGGTCAGGTCCTCGGAGTACTCCTCGACGGGCCATTCGTAGGCGCGGCCGCTCGTGGCGAGGACGGCGTCGAGCTTGTTGGAGGCCAGTTCGTCCGGTGAGACGATGCGGAAGTCGCGGCCGACCGCGGTGTTCCGCATGAGGTCGGCCAGCCAGCCGCCGAGCACGCGGGTGGGACTCGCCTCCGCCGAACCGGGGCCGTGGGGCACGTCCACGGCATGGCGGGCGAGCGGCGGCAGATCGAGCGGCCTGCGCAGCTTCCCGCCGTTCGCGGCGGGCTGCGCTCCGATCCTCGTGTCTCCTTCGGGGACGCCGGCGAGGACCTCCGCCACGGGCCGGCCCTGCGCATCGAACAGCTCCCGGGGCCGGTAGGAGGCCAGCCACTCCTCCAGGGCCCGCAGCTGCTCCGGGTCCTCGCGCGCGTCCGGGAGGGGTACCTGGTGGGCGTGGAAGGTCCCCTCGATCGCCGTGCCCCCGGACTGCGCGGGGGCTCCCTGCCCCTTGAGGCTCCGCAGCACGATCACGGGCCAGGCGGGGCGCACCGGCCGCTCACCCGTACGGGCGCGGTGCTGGAGGTCGCGGATGACGGTGTGGGCGTCCAGGACGGCGGCCGTCAGGGGCTCCCCGGAAGGGTCGTCCCTGACGTCGACGATCCGGGGGGCCCAGCCGTAGCCGCGGAAGAGGTGCGTCAGCTCCTCGTCCGTCATCGTCGCGAAGACCGTCGGGGAGGAGATCTTGGCACCGTTCAGGTGCAGGACGGGCAGGACCGCGCCGCAGGTCACGGGGTCCAGGAACTTGTTCGAGTGCCAGGCCCCGGCGGTCGGGCCGGTCTCGGCCTCGCCGTCGCCGACGATGCAGGCGACGATCCGGTCCGGGGCGTCCAGGGCCGCACCGAAGGCCGTCGCGAGCGCGTACCCGAGCTCTCCGCCCTCGTGGAGGACGCCCGGTACGGCCGGGGAGAGATGGCTCGGGAAACCGTCCGGGGCGCAGTACCGGCGCGCCAGCTCGCGCAGTCCGGCCCCGGTCCGGGCCAGGGCGGGGTCGTAGTCCCCGTGCGTGCCTTCGAGCCACAGATTGGCGTGCAGCGCGGGCGCACCGTGCCCCGGCCCGGTGACCAGCAGGACGTCCGCGCCGCGCTCCCTGACGAGGGTGTTGAGCGCCTCGTAGACCGTGGTGATGCCGGGGCAGGTCCCCCAGTGGCCCAGCAGCCGCGGCTTGACGTGTTCGGGGCGCAGCGGCTCCGTGAGCAGGAGATTGTCCTGGAGGAAGATCGAGGCCGCCGCCACGTAGTCGGCGGCCCGCGCGTAGGGGCTCCGGGCCCTCTGACGCGGCTGTGCGGAGGGGGTCACGGCGCTGCTCCGAATCGTCGGGAACGAAGTGGACACTTCCCCGCGCCTGCCCCGGCCGTCCCCTCCGAACCCGTCCCGGCGCGGCACGCGACACGCGGCCGGGGAGCGGTGGCGGTGGAACGTCCGCATTCGCGGCTCCACCGGTTGGGGATCCGGAGCCGGGGAAGGCGCGCAGGGAGGCGGAACGCTCCGGTCCGGGCCGGTCCGCCGCGCTGTCGGCATGCCGGGCATGCCGGGCATGCCGATGGCCCGATGTACCCGATATCCCGGATATCCCCGATGAAGGAAGTGAGCCCCGTGCGCATTGCATTTCTGACCGCCCCCGAAGGCGTCGAGGAAGTCGAGCTCACCGCGCCCTGGCAGGCGGTCGAGGCGGCAGGCTGGAACCCGCAGCTCGTATCGACGGAGCCCGGGCGGGTCCAGGCCTTCAACCACCTCGACAGGGCCGGCACCTACCCCGTCGACCACCTGCTGGCGGGCGACACCTCGGACGCCTTCGACGCGCTCGTCCTGCCCGGCGGCCTCGCCAATCCGGACGCGCTGCGCATGAACGAGCGGGCCGTCGGGTTCGTCCGGAGCTTCTTCGAAGCGGGCAAGCCGGTCGCGGCCATCTGCCACGCGCCGTGGACCCTGGTGGAGGCCGATGTCCTGCGCGGCCGCACCCTCACCTCCTGGCCGAGCCTCGCGACCGACATCCGCAACGCGGGCGGCACCTGGGTCGACGAGGAGGTACACGTGTGCCACGCGGCCCCGGCGGGGCTCGTCACCAGCCGCAAGCCCGATGACCTCGATGCCTTCTGCGCCGCCCTCGTGAAGGAGTTCGACCTCGTACGACACTGACGTCACCGCACGGCGGTGACGGAAGCCGCTGGCGGGCGGGCGGCTCAGGGTGGCCGCCCGCCCCGGGTGCAGCCGGTCAATAGCCGAGGGCGCGTTTGAGTGCGGCCTTGTCCATCGTGGAGCGGCCTTCGATGTTGCGCTGCTTCGCCTCGTTGTACAGCTGCTCCTTCGTGGGTCCCCGCGAGCCGCTGTGCGAGTGCAGGCCGCCCCGCCTCGCGGAGGACATGTCGTGCGTGGAGGACCGGCTGGCGGTCTTCGACTCGCCGGCACGCGCCCTCTCCTTGTTGACCGTGCGGGCGGCGATCTCCTTCGCCCGCCGCGGGCTCTCGCCGCGCTGCTCCGCACTCTCCTTGATGTGCTCGTACTGCCGTTCGCGCTTGGGGCTGGAACCGCGGGGCATGGCCGCTCCCTCTCCACTCGTCCTGTGCCGGTCCGGTGGCGGATCCCCCGGACCCGCACTGCGTCTGCCCGGTCCTCGGCCGCGCATACCACCACGGGCATCAGCCCTCCGGCCGGCCGGGACAACGTCACTCCCGCGCCGCGCGGTTGACCTGTTCTCCGCGCCGCTTCCCCGCACCGTCCCGTACTGCACCCCCTGGGCGCGTGCAGGGAGCGGCTGCCGGGGCAGATGCGCCGGAGACCCGTACACCTGAGAAGGGACGGACACCATGACACGACCGAGGATCGTGGTCGTCGGCGCGGGCTTCGCCGGCGTCGCCTGCGTACGCCGCCTGGAGCGGACGCTGTCACCCGGGGAGGCGGAGATCCTCCTGGTCACGCCGCTCTCCTACCAGCTCTACCTGCCCCTGCTCCCCCAGGTGGCTTCCGGCGTGCTCACCCCCCAGTCCGTGGCGGTGTCGCTGCGCCGCAGCCGCCGCCACCGGACCCGGATCGTGCCCGGCGGGGCCGTGGGCGTCGACACCCGGGCCAAGGTCTGCGTCATCCGGAAGATCACCGGGGAACTGGTCGACCAGCCGTACGACCACCTCGTACTCGCCCCGGGCAGCGTGACCCGCACCTTCGACATCCCCGGCCTGGCGGAGCACGGCCGGGGCATGAAGACGCTGGCCGAGGCGGCCCACCTGCGCGACCACGTCATCGCCCAGCTCGACCTGGCCGACGCCGCCGCACCGGGCTCGGCGGAGCGGGCCTCACGGCTCGGATTCGTCGTGGTGGGAGGCGGCTACGCGGGCACCGAGACGGCCGCCTCCCTGGAGCGGCTCACCAAGAACGCCGTCGGCCGCTACCCCCGCCTGGAACGGCGCGAGATCACCTGGCACCTCGTGGACGTTTCCCCCAAGCTGATGCCCGAGCTCGGCGACCGGCTGGGCAGGGCCGCCCTCGACGTGCTGCGCGGGCGCGGCATCGAGGTCTCGCTCGGCGTCTCCGTCGCGAAGGCGGGCCCCGAGGACGTCACGCTCACCGACGGGCGCGTGCTGCCCTGCCGCACCCTCGTCTGGACGGCCGGCGTCACCGCGAGCCCGCTCATCGCCACGCTGGGCGCCGAGACCGCCAAGAGCGGCCGGCTCGTCGTCGCACCGGATCTGCGGGTGCCGGGGGCGGAGGGCGCGTTCGCGCTCGGTGACGCCGCCGCCGTGCCCGACCTGGCCGGCGGCGGGGACGGCGCGGTGTGCCCGCCCACCGCGCAGCACGCCGAGCGCCAGGGCAGGATCGCCGCCGACAACCTCGTCGCCACGCTGCGGGGTACGCCGCTGCGCCCGTACGTCCACAAGGACCTCGGGCTCGTCGTCGATCTCGGCGGCCGCGACGGCGTCTCCCGGCCGCTCGGCATCGACCTGCGCGGCATGCCCGCCCAGGCAGTGGCCCGCGGCTACCACTGGGCGGCGCTGCGCACCGGCGCCGCGAAGACCCGGGTGATGACGAACTGGCTCCTCAACGCCGTGGCCGGCGACGACTTCGTCCGGACCGGCTTCCAGACGTACAAGCCGGGCACGTTGCGCGACTTCGAGTCCACGGACCAGTACCTCACCCCGCAGGAGATCCGGGCCCGGCAGGATGCGGAGGAGACGGCCTAGCCGACCGGCGAACGCCGGTCAGCGGCCGAAGGTGTCGATGCCCTCCACGAGCCAGTGCCCGTCACGGTCCACCAGGTCGAGGGCGAACATCGCTCCCGCGTAGACGCCCTGGTCCTGGGCGTTCTGCTTCTCGGCTCCCGCCGTGCTGACACTGCTCTGGTCGGCGTAGACCAGGACGCGCGCCCGGTCGCCGTCGATCCGCTCGACGGCGCTGTCCGTGACCGTCGTGGTGATCACCGTCTTCTGCTTCTCCGCCTGCGCGAGGACCTCGTTGAAGAGCGCCCGGTGCTGGGTGACGGCCTTGCCGGTGAGCAAGGTCTTCGACGCGCTCTCGAAGGCGGCGGGGCGCGCGTGGTCGTAGGAGAAGAGGGAGGCGACGGCCTTGGCGGTCTGGCCCTTGATCTCGCTGGTACGGGCGAGGTCGGTGAGCGCGGTGTTCGCCCGTACGGGATCGTCCCGCAGCGCCGCGGCCCGGCTCTGGGCGAATCCGGCGCCGGAGCCGAGCAGGAGGGTGAGGGCGCAGAGGACGAGGAGGGGGACGAGGTGCTTCCTCCCTCCCCTGCCCGTGGGGGCGGAGGTCCCGGCCGCTTCGTCCCGCTCGGGCGCTTCGTCCGGCTCGGGCGCGTCGTGCCGCTTCTCCTCGGCGGCCCCGCTCGCCCGGGTCCGTGTCCGTGCGGACGCGGGCCGGGGGCTCGCGGGCGGGCGCGAGGTGCCGGCCGGGGGGTCCTGTGCGCCGGTGTCGTCGGCCGGGCGCACGGCGGGGACGGTCTGGCTGCCGACGGACTGGCGGCGGCGCTGGCGGTTGATGAGGTGGCGGGTCGTCGACATCGTGCCTGTCCTTCTCGCGTGCGGGCGGCTCTCGGGTGCGGGCGGCTCTCGGCTGCGCGCGGCTGTCGCCGGCACGGCCGGCTATCGCGGTGCGGCGGCCGTCAGCCGGTCGCCGTACCGCCCACCGGGGCCTGGCCCAGCGCGCTGAGCTTCCAGTGGGTTCCGGTGCGGCTCAGTTCACCGAGCATGCGGCTGTCCTTCTCGCTGCTCTTGTCGTCGGCTCCCTTCACCGTGACCCGCAGGGCGACCAGCACCTTGGCCCGCCCCGCCCGGTCGTCCAGCTCGGTGACGGCGCCGGACAGCACCCGGGCAGTGGTCACCGTCTTCGCCGTCTTGACCTGCTGCGCGAACTCGACACGCCCCGCCACGAGTTGGTCGTGCAGGTCGCCGGTCGTGGACGACTCCCACAGATCCAGGCCCTGGTCCACCTTGGTGTGGTCGAGGGTGTTGAGGTTCTGCACGGCCTGTTCCGCCGCCGCGAGCGCCCGGTCGCGCTGGACGGCGTACGCGGCGGACTCGTCGTGACTCGCCCCGTACCAGTCCTGGGCCGCCCACGCGGCGAAGCCGCCCGCGACCAGGGTGAGCACGAGGGCGGCGACCAGGATCGGCCGGGTGCCCGCGAGGGCGCGGACCGCGAGTGTCATGGGATGTTCCCGTCTCCCGCTCATCTCTCAGCGGGTCTTGATGTCGACGATCTGCCAACGGTTCTCCTGGAACCGGGCAGTGACGGTCAGCTGGGCCGCGGCCGAGGTCGTGGCGCCCTCGTCCCGCCGCGAGGTCTGGTCGAGGAGGACCAGGAGGCGCGCGGTGTCCCCGTCGAGTTCGATCACCCCGGTGCGGACGGCCCGCGTGTTCAGGGTGATCTTCTGGGTCTCCAGGTTGGCGCGGAGCTGGGCGAACAGGTCGGTGTACTGCCGGGCCGCCTTTCCCCCGAGCACGGTCCGCGCCGATCGCTCGGTGGCGTCGGCGCCGGTGGGGGTGTACGAGAAGATCCTGGCGAGGCCGTCGCTGATCTCTCCGCTCACCCGCTCGGTGGTCGCGGTGTCGGTGAGGGCGCGGTTCTGGGCCGACGGGGTGGCGCGCAGTCGGTGTGCGCCGTAGAAGAAGGCGCTCCCGCCCAGGAGCAGGAGGACGACCGCAGCCACGACGGCAGGGGTCCGCCACCGGCCGGCGATGCGGGAGCGGGTGTCCCGGGCTTCCCGGGCGTCCGGTTCGCCTTCGGCACCGGCGCGGCCGCCGTCCGCCTCCCCGTCCGCCTCCTCTGACGCCTCCTCTGACGCCTCGTCCAGGGCAGTCGTGGCCGTCGCTCCGGAGCCGGCCGTCGTGTCGGGCGCGGCCGGCTCCTCCGTCTCCTCGGGGCCGTGCATCGTCTTGCGCCGCAGGAGCGTCACCGCGCCTCGCTTCCCGCGCCGGCCGGGGCGGAAGCACCGGCGCCGGCGCCCGCCACGGGTACGGCGCTCAGTGCCTTGACCTTCCAGGTGTCGTCGCCCGTGCGCTCCAGGACGGCTTCGAGGCGCTTGCGGTCGCTCGTCGCCTTCGAGGTGCCTTGCGGGGTGACGTCGACGCGGACCGTCGCGATGAGCTTCGCCGTACCCGCCCGGGCGTCCAGCGCGGTCACCGCCGCCTCGGTGACCGTGGCCCGGGCCGAGGCGCCCACCACCGGTTGCGTGGCGCCGAGTTCGGTGTGCAGCGGCCCGGTGGAGGCCTCGCGCCACGCCTCGATGCCGGCCTGCGCGTGCTCGCGCGTGGAGGCGTCCAGGGTGTTGAGCACCGTGAGGTGATCGCGGCCCTGGGCGAGGACCTCGTCCCGCTCCCGCCCGAAGGCGAGGCCGTCGTCGGTGCGGGCCTGCGCGTAGGTCCAGGCACCGGTCCCGCAGAAGGCCAGCGCCACGGCCAGGGCGGCTCCCGCGAGGACGCGTGCTCGCCTCATCGACCGCCCCCGGCGCCGAGGCCGAGCAGCCCGGCCAGGTCGGTGGGGCCGGCGGCCTGGCCCGGCAGCGCGAGTGCGCCGGGCAGGGGCTGCGCGGCCGGTGCGGCGGCGGGGCCGTTGCTGCCCGAGGGCAGGGAGCCGGGTCGGGCCGGAGTGGGGACGGGGCCGCCCTTGGGTGCGTTCGCGGAGCCGCGCACGTTCTGCCCGGAGGAGGCCGGGCTGGTGCAGGAGGCGCCGGTGTTGAGGGCGGGCGCGGTGCCGAGGTCCAGGCCGTTGCGGTAGCGCGTGCCGCCGTAGCCGGAGGTGCAGGGCAGGGGCTTGAAGAAGGTGACGGCCATGCCGAGGTTCATCCGTCCTCCGTCGACGGTGGTGGCGCCCGCGGAGACGGCCACGGGGAACTTCACGAGCAGTTCCTCCAGGCCGTGCTGCCGGGTGACGGCGATCTCCGAGGTGGTGAGCAGGTTGGCGAGGACCACGCCGAGGCTGGGGTCGAGGTCGCGCAGGAGGCCGCTGATCTGGGTGGCCGCGTCCGGTGTGACGGCGAGCAGGCGGCGGACGTCGGCGTCGGAGCCCTTGAGGGTGACGGCGAGTTCGCGCGCGCCGGTGGCGAAGTCCCTGATGGCCCGGGCCTCCTCGGCCTGGGTGCGCAGGACGACCTCGCCGTCGTTGATGAGGCGGGTGGTCTCGGGCAGGGAGCGGTCGGCGGCCTGCACGAACGCGCTGCCGCTGTCGATCAGGGCCTGGAGGTCGTCGCCGTGGCCCTCGAACGCCTTGCCCAGTTCGTCGACGACCGTGCGCAGCGAGTCGAGCGGAACGGACCGGGTGAGGTCGTTCATGCCGGCCAGGAGGTCGGTGACGGGCGCCGGGACCTCGGTGTCGGCCTGGTCGATGCGGGCCCCCTCCCGGAGGTACGGGCCCTGGTCGCTGCGGGGCCGCAGGTCGATGTACTGCTCGCCGACGGCGGACAGTCCGGCGACGACGGCCTTGGCGTCGGCGGGGACGCGGGCGGCCCCCTTCTTGATGTGCAGCCGGGCCACGACCCCGTCGGCGGTGAGGTCGATGGCGCCGACGCGGCCTACGGAGACGCCCCGGTAGGTGACGTCGGAGTGGGGGAACAGGCCGCCGGTCCGGGAGAGGTGCACGTCGACGGTGTAGTAGTCGGCGACGCCGATGTAGCGGCCGAGGTCGGCGTAGCGGATGCCGAGGAAACCGAGGACGAGGACGGAGATGACGAGGAACGCGAGGTTCTTCAGCCGTACGGCGAGGGTGATCACCGGGTCTTCCCTCCGCCCTGTGCTCCGTCGGTGGTGTTCCGTCCGCTCGGGGAGGACGAGGTTCCGGGCGGGGTGAAGCTCTGGACGGGCGGCAGGGGCAGCGGTGAGGGCGGGTTCGCCGATCCGCGGCCGGGCGCGCCGCCGCGGGCGGTGGTGCCCGGATCGGTGGGCGGGGTGGGCGTGGGCGTCGGGCCGGGCGTGGTCTGCGGGACGAGCGGCGGGATGACCTGCGTGCCCGGTTCGGCGGCGATGTACAGGTAGGTGTTGAGGTAGTCGCCCTTGATGCCCCGCATCACCTCGTCGGTGAAGGGGTACGTCAGCAGGGCCTGGAGCGAGTCGGGCAGGTCGGCGCCGGCGTCGGCGAGTGCCTTCAGCGTGGGTGCCAGGGCCTTGAGGTCGGCGACCATGTCGTCCTTGCCGGCGTTGATGGTGGAGACGGCGACGCCGGACAGCGTGTCGAGGGCGCGCAGCATGGTCAGGAGCGAACCCCGTTGGTTCTCCAGGGTCTTGAGGCCGGGCGCGAGGCCGGTGATGACCTTCCCCACGTCCTCCTTGCGCCCGGCCAGGGTGGCGGAGAGCCGGTTGACCCCGTCGAGGGCCTGGGTGATGTCGGCCCGGTGCGCGTCGAGATCGCTCACCAGGGTGTTGACCCGCTCCAGCGTGGAGCGGACCTCGGGCTCGCGTCCGCCCAGTGCGGAGTTCAGCTCCTTGGTGATGGTCTTCAGCTGGTTGACCCCGCCGCCGTTGAGCAGCAGGGACAGGGCGCCGAAGACCTCTTCGACCTCGGTATTGCGGCTGGTGCGGGCGAGCGGGATGGTGCTGCCGTTGGCGAGGCGCGCACCGCCCGCGTCCTTGGCGGGGGCGGTGAGCTCGATGAACTTCTCACCGAGCAGGCTGGACTGCTGGAGGCGGGCGCCCGCGTCGGCGGGCAGCCGGATGTCTCCGTTGATCTTCATGGTGACGCGCGCCGTCCAGTCGCCGGTCCCGAGGCGGATCTCGGTGACGCGGCCGACGGCGACGTCGTTGACCTTGACGGCGGACTGCGGGACGAGGCTGAGGACGTCGGCGAGTTCGGCGGTCACCGTGTACGGGTGGGAGCCGAGGTCCGCCCCGCCGGGCAGCGGCAGGTCCTCGATGCCGTCGAAGCGGGGCAGGTCCGCGGGGAGCATGGTCACGGTCAGGACCACGACTGCCCCCAGGGCGACGATTCCGGCGATGCCCGCCCCGGTGGCCTTGCCGGTGAGGGGTCCGCGGCGCTTCACCGGTCCCCCTTCCCGCCGCCGGCCGGGGAACCGCCGGCCGAGGAGGCGCCGGTCACGGGCAGTGGGAGCAGCGGTCCGCCCATGCTGATCTCGTTGAGGTTGGCCCGGCCGTCGAGGGTGCGGGTGTCCTTGTTGTACGCGCCCACCACGTTGGCCGCCGCGAGCGGGGCCACGTCGAGGGCTTCGGCGAGGGAGGCCCGCTGGTCGACGAGGGCCTGGGTGAGGGGGACCAGCCGGTCGACGTTCTGCTTCAGCTCGCCCCGGTTGTCCTGGATGAAGGTCTTGACCTGGGCGAGGGCCTTGCCGAGTTCGGTGAGGGCGCCCGCCAGGTCGTCCTTGTTGTCGGCGAAGAAGGTCACCACGTCGTCGAGGCGTTCCTGGGCGGTGCGGACGTCGCCGTCCTTGTCCTTGAGCATGGTCGTGAACGTCTGGAGCTGGCCGAGCGTGGCGAACAGGTTGTCGCTGCTGCCGTCGAGGGTCTTGGCCGCCTTGCCGAACTCCTGGATGGAGGTGCCGATCGCCTCACCGTTGCCGCCCAGGTTCTTCGCGCCGGTGTCGATCAGGCCGGACAGGGCTCCGCCCGCATTGGCGCCGTCGGGGCCGAGGGCCTGTGCGAGGTCGGTGATCGAGGCGTACAGCTGGTCGATCTCGACGGGGGTCCGGTTGCGGGAGGCGGTGAGCCGGGCTCCGTTGGCGAGGGCGGGGCCCGAGGCGTAGGCCGGGGTGAGCTGGACGTAGCGGTCCGCGACGATGCTGGGGGCGACGATGACGGCCCGGGCGTCGGCCGCGACGCGTACGCCGTCGTCGACGTGGAGCCGGACGCGTACCCGGGTGCCGTCGGGTTCCACGGATTCGACCTCGCCGACGCGCACGCCGAGGATCCGCAGGTCCGAACCGGCGTAGATGCCGACGGCGCGGTCGAAGTAGGCCGTGACACGGGTGCCGTCGGAGTCGAGGGCGCGTACGGCGACGAGGCCGCAGGCCGCGAGCACCACCATGGCGAGCCCGATGACGAGGGGTCTTCTGACGTCGGTCATCGGGCACCGCTTCCCTTCGCCGCCGCCGGCGTCTGCTGCGGCGGTTGGCATCCGGCCTTGGGCTGTGACGCCTCGGGCAGGTAGTTGCGGGGGACGACTCCGCACAGGTAGCTGTCGAACCAGTGGCCGTTGCCCAGGGTGTTGCCGACGAGCCGGTAGTACGGGCCGACGAGGGCGAGGGTCTTGTCGAGCTGGCCGCTGTTCTTCTCCAGGACCTCGGTGACGCGGCTGAGGGCCTTGAGGGTGGGGCCGAGCTGGCGGTCGTTGTCGGTGACGATGCCGCTGAGCTGCGTGCCCAGCTCGCGGCTGCCCTTGAGCAGGGCGCGGATGGCGTCGCGCCGGTCCTTCAACTCGCCGAGCAGGGAGCCGCCGTCCTCGATGAGGGTCTCGAAGCTGGACTTCTTGCCTTCCAGGGTCTTGGTGAACGTTGCGCTGCCCTGGAGCAGTTGGGACAGCTGGGCGTCACGGCTGGAGACGGACTTGGAGAGTTCGGACAGGCCGGTGGCCGCGCTGCGCACGTCCGGCGGGGAGTTCTTGAAGGTTTCGGAGATCGTTTCGAAGCTCTCGGCGAGCTTCTTCGTGTCGATGGCGTCGACGGTGCCGCTCAGGTCCTGGAAGGCCTGGGTGACGTCGTACGGGGAGGTGGTGCGCGCCAGCGGGATGCGGCTGCCGGGGTCCTGGCGGCCGGCCCCGAGCGGGTCGAGGGCCAGGTACTTCTCGCCGAGCAGGGTCTTGATGGCGATGGCGGCGGTGGAGCGGTCGCCGACCCAGGCGTCGCCGACCCCGAAGGTCACCTTCACCTTGGGCCCGTCGAGGGCGACCCCGGTGACGGAGCCGACCTTGACGCCGGCGATGCGCACCTCGTCGCCGGTGGCGAGTCCGGCGGCCTCGGTGAAGTCGGCGCTGTAGGTGGTGCCCGTGCCGGAGAACGGCAGCCGGTCCAGGTTGTAGGCGAGGACGGCCATCACGGCGAGCACGACGAGTCCGACGACGGCCACCGCGACGGGGTTGCGGTCCTTGACGGGGGTGAACCTGGGCGGGCGGCTCATCCGCGGCACCTCGATTCGGTGACGATGATGCCGGTCGGCGGCTTGGAGCCGTCGGAGGTGCTCACACCGCTCACGCGGGCCTCGCAGAGGTAGAGGTTGAACCAGGACCCGTACGAGGACAGCCGGGCCAGGGCGGCCATCTTGGCCGGTGTCCGGTTGAGGAAGTCCTCGATCTGCGGCGTGTGTTCGCCGAGGTTGGTCGAGAGGCGGCCCAGTTCGCCGATGCTCTGCTTGAGGGGGGCCCGCCCGTCCTGGAGGAGTCCCGCGGTCACGGTGGTGAGGTCGCCCATGGCCTGGACGGCCTCGCCGAGCGGCTTGCGGTCGTCGTTGAAGCCCGTGACGAGCTTCTGGAGGGTGACGACGAGATCGCCGAAGGCGGCCTCGCGGGTGTTGAGGGTGTCCAGGACGGTGTTGAGGTTGGTGACGACCTGGCCGATCACCTGGTCCTTGGCGGCGACGGTCTGCGTGAGCGAGCCGATGTGCCGGAGGAGACTGTCGACGGTGCCGCCCTCGCCCTGGAGGACCTGTACGAGCGACCCGGCGAGGTCGTTGACGTCGCTCGGGGACAGGCCCTCGAAGAGCGGCTTGAACCCGTTGAACAGCAGGGTCATGTCGAGCGCGGGCGTCGTGCGCTCCAGCGGGATGGTGGAGCCGGCAGGCAGGACGGAGCCCACGTCGCCGCTGCCCCGGTCGAGGGCGACGTAGCGCTGCCCGACCATGTTGAGGTACTTCACCGCGGCGGTCGCCGAGACGGGGAGCGTGCGGTCGTCGCGGATGCGGAAGGTGACCTGGGCGGTGCGCCGGTCGACGACGCGGACGTCCGTCACCTCCCCGACCTTCACGCCGGAGATCCGTACGCTGTCCCCGTCGATGAGCCCGGTGACGTCGGTGAAGAGCGCCTTGTACGAGCGCGTACCCGCGTCCACGCCGGTGTTGGCGATGCTGAGCGCGAGCACGGTCGTGGCGAGGGCGGTGACCAGGACGAAGATCAGGGACTTGACCAGCGGGCCGGTCAGGGGGCGCCGGCGGGTGTGGGCGAGGTCGTCTCTCACTTCAGGACCACCTCCGCTCCGCGGTACGCGGGTCCGGCCAGCAGGCCGCTCCAGTCGGGCAGGTCGCCGGGCGGGGTGCCGGCGGCGGGGGCGAGGAGTTCGTTCAGGAGGTCGTTCTCCTGCTCGGAGTTGGCGGGTCCGAGGTTCTGCTCGGCCGCCGCCGTGGCCCGTACGGCGGGTGCCACCGGGACACCGAGGTAGGGCACGGGGTAGCAGTGCGGGCCGCCGCCCGAGGTGTACGCGGGGGTGTCGCGGCCGGGTGCGTAGGCCCCGCGGGAGGGCACGGTGACCACGTTGACGTGCAGCCCGGGCTGGTCGGTGCCCTTGCCGAGGGCCTTGTCCATGGCCGGCACGAACTCGGCGAGGGTGCGCAGGGTGCAGGGGAACGACGCGGAGTACTCGGAGAGCAGCTCCAGGGTCGGCCTGCTGCCGGCGCCGAGCCGGATGATGTTGTCCTTGTTCTGGCGCAGGAAGGTGGTGAGGTCCTGCGCGGTCCGCGTGGTGGCCCCGAAGGTGCCGGCCAACTCGCTCTCCTTCTCGGCGAGCGTGCCGCTGGTGGTGGTGAAGTCGTTGAGGGCCGTGACGATGTCCGGGGCCGCGTCGGCGTACACGTTGCTGACCTTCACGAGTTCCTGGAGGTCCCGGTTGAGCGCGGGCAGCTCGGGGTTGAACTTCTGCAAGTGCGCGTCCAGTTGGGCGAGGGTGTCCCCGAGCTTGGCGCCGCGCCCTTCGAGCGCCCGGGAGACGGCGGACAGGGTGGCGGAGAGCTTCTGCGGCTGGACGGCGGTGAGCATGGGCAGCACGTTGTCGAGGACCTGCTGGAGTTCCACGGCGCTGCTGGAGCGGTCCTCGGGGATGACGGCGCCGGCGCCGATCGGCTGCGACGAGGGCGACGCCGGCGGTACGAGCGCCACGAACCGTTCGCCGAACAGGGTCGTCGGCAGCATCTGGGCGCGCACGTCGGAGGGGACCTCGTGCAGGGTGTCCGGGTCCATCGCGAGGGTGAGCCGGGCTCCCGTGGCGGTGGCGGCGATGGAGCGGACCTCGCCGATGACGACGCCGCGCATCTTCACCTCGGCGCCCGGGTGCATCTCGTTGCCGACGCTGCCCGTCTCGATGGTGATCGGGGCGCTGTCGGTGAACTGCTTGTCGTAGACGGCGATCGCCAGCCAGACCAGGAGGGCGGGGACGAGCAGGAAGACGAGGCCGGCGGACCGGTGGCGCAGGGTCGTCGCGCGTGGACTGCTCATCTCACCCCGCCACCTTCACGGTCGTGGTCGCGCCCCACAGGGCCAGCGACAGGAAGAAGTCGGTGACGCTGATGAGCACGATCGCGTTGCGCACGGACCGGCCCACCGCGACGCCGACCCCGGCGGGGCCGCCGGAGGCGCGGAAGCCGTAGTAGCAGTGGGCGAGGATCACCATGACGCTGAAGATCAGCACCTTGAGGACCGACAGCACGACGTCCGTCGGGGAGAGGAACAGGTTGAAGTAGTGGTCGTACGTTCCCTGGGACTGGCCGTTGAACAGGACGGTCACGTAGCGGGAGGCGAGGTACGACGAGAGGAGGCCGATCGCGTAGAGCGGGATGATCGCCGCGACGCCCGCGATGATGCGGGTGGTGACCAGGTAGGGGATGGAGCGGATGCCCATGCCTTCGAGGGCGTCGACCTCCTCGTTGATCCGCATGGCGCCGAGCTGGGCGGTGAAGCCCGCACCGACGGTCGCGGAGAGCGCTAGCCCGGCGACCAGGGGTGCGATCTCACGGGTGTTGAAGTACGCGGAGACGAATCCGGTGAACGCGGCGGTGCCGATCTGGTCGAGGGCCGCGTACCCCTGGAGTCCGACGACGGTGCCGGTGAACAGGGTCATCGCGATCATCACACCGATGGTGCCGCCGATGACACCGAGCCCGCCGGAGCCGAAGGCCACCTCGGCGAGGAGCCGTTGGACCTCCTTGAGGTAGCGGCGCAGGGTGCGCGGTATCCAGGCCAGTGCCTTGACGTAGAACAGGAGCTGGTCGCCCGACCGGTCGAGCCAGAGGAACGGGGAGGCCATCGACCTCAGCCTCCCTTCGGCGGGACGATTTGCAGGTAGATGCCCGTCAGCACCATGTTCACGAAGAACAGCAGCATGAAGGTGATGACGACGGACTGGTTCACGGCGTCGCCGACTCCCTTGGGGCCGCCGCGCGGGTTGAGGCCGCGGTAGGCGGCGACGATGCCCGCGATGAACCCGAAGATCAGGGCCTTGAACTCGCTGATGTACAGGTCGGGCAGTTGGGCCAGCGCGGAGAAGCTGGACAGGTAGGCGCCCGGGGTGCCGCCCTGGAGGATGACGTTGAAGAAGTAGCCGCCGAGCGTGCCGACCACGGAGACCAGGCCGTTGAGGAGCACGGCCACGCCCATCGTGGCCAGCACCCTCGGCACCACGAGGCGTTGGACCGGAGAGACTCCCATGACCTCCATCGCGTCGAGCTCCTCGCGGATCTTGCGGGAGCCGAGGTCGGCGCAGATCGCGGAGCCTCCCGCGCCGGAGATGAGCAGGGCGACGATGAGCGGGCTCGCCTGCTGGATGACGGCGAGGACGCTGGCGCCTCCGGTGAACGACTGGGCGCCCAACTGCTGGGTGAGCGAGCCGACCTGGAGGGCGATCACCGCGCCGAACGGGATGGAGACGAGCGCGGCGGGCAGGATCGTGATGCTGGCGATGAACCAGAACTGCTCGACGAACTCCCGGAACTGGAAGGGCCGTCGGAACAGGGAGCGGCCCACTTCGGCCGCGAGGGCGAAGAGCCGGCCGGTCTGCCGCAGCGCACCCGTGATCACGAGCCGCTCCCGGTGGCCGGAAGCCGCAGGGTCGGCGCCTGCGCCCCGCGCGCGTAGGTGTCCTCGATGGCGGCCCGGGCGGCGGGCGGCAGCGTGTCGAGCATGGCGAGGACGCGCTCGCGGCGCCTGAGGGCGGCCTGGCGGGGCGGGAGTCCGGGCGAGGGCTCCAGTTGCGGCACGATGACCCGCGGCCCGGCGGGTACGAAGCCGGGCACGGCGGCCTCGGCGGCGAGGGTGGCCTCGTCCTTCTCCTCGGACATCCCGATGGGTCCCTCGCGCCGCCCGGCGAGGAACTGCGCCACGACCGGCTCGTCGCTGGTGAGCAGCAGTTCGCGCGGGCCGAAGGTGACGAGGTTGCGCCGGAAGAGCATCCCCATGTTGTCGGGGACGGTCGCGGCGATGTCGAGGTTGTGGGTGACGATGAGCATCGTCGCGTCGATCTGCGCGTTGAGGTCGATCAGCAGCTGCGAGAGGTTGGCGGTGCGGACGGGGTCGAGGCCGGAGTCCGGCTCGTCGCACAGGACGATCTGCGGATCGAGCACGAGCGCGCGGGCCAGTCCCGCCCGCTTGCGCATGCCGCCGCTGATCTCGCCGGGGAGCTTGCCCTCCGAGCCGAGGAGGCCGACGACGTCGATGCGCTCCATGACGATCCGGCGGATCTCCGACTCCTTCTTCCGCGTGTGCTCGCGCAGCGGGAAGGCGATGTTGTCGAAGAGGGACATGGACCCGAAGAGGGCACCGTCCTGGAACATGAGGCCGAAGAGTTTGCGGGCCTCGTAAATGTCGCGCTCGGGGCTGTTCACCATATCGACGCCGGCCACGAGGACGCGTCCCCGTTCCGGCTTCAGCAGGCCGATGAGCGACTTGAGGAAGACCGTCTTCCCGGTTCCCGAGGGGCCGAGCATGACGCTCACTTCCCCTGCGGGCAACGTCAGGGTCACGTCCTGCCAGATGTTCTGCTTGCCGAAGGACATGGTCAGACCTTCCACAGCCACTTCGATTCCCACTTCACCTCCAGCAGTCATGTGCCACTTGTACGTCGCGGGCCGCACGTTAGGTCGTTCGCGATCACCGGACAATAGGTGGGACACCAATTCGGACCGGCGCCGAAGAACTTGTCACCACGTGGACAAGACCGGCCGCGCCACTTGTCTCCCACGTCAGGACTCCCGCGTTCAGGGGCCGCCGACCAGGGATCAGGTGTCGCTCCCGGAACGCTACGGTCGAGTAACATCCGACGGCAATAAGCGGGTTCCGAGTTTTTCGCGCGACGCCCGCCGCCCCGCACTCCTTGTCACCTGGATTACACATTCACGCCGCCGCTTGTCACCGCGGAGAGCACTCCGCGCATCCGCCGGGATGCATACGTCCCGTGCGGCGGAAAAGCGGGCCTGAGCGGCGTCCGATCGACCGGAATTATCGATTTTGCGCACCCGGCGGCTAATGCGATGACGAGGACCGCTCACCCCGTGAACAGTTAATGCGGACTCTTCAAAGAATCTTGAACTACGCCATTGTTCAGCCAAGTTTCCCGCAAGTAACGTCAGCGTCGCGGCCGAGGAACACCGAGCCGCGGGCCGCCGCCGTCTCCCCCACCGCACGGCTGCGGCCCACCTCTGCCGGTCAATCCCCAAGGAGTCCCACAGCCATGAAGAACACCCTCAGAAACCTCGCCGTCGTCACCAGCGCCGCTGCCGCCGCACTCGCCCTGACCGCGGGCTCGGCATCGGCCGTGCCGTCCACCACGTGGACCGTCAACCCGTCTCCCGCTGCCTTCACGGCGACGAACAGCGGGAACATCGTCCTCAGCGTCAACGGCATCGCCATGACGTGTACGACCTCGGGCGGATCCGGCTCGATGGCCAGCGCGACCGGCAACCCCGCCACCGTCGCCTCGATCAGCGCCATCAGCTTCGGCGCCACCGGCTCGCCCTGCACCAGCGTCCTGGGCAACGTGACGACCGTCGCCACCACCCCGTGGACCGTGGTGGCACAGGACTACACCGCCGCGACCGGCGTCACCAAGGGCTACGTCGGAAACGTCGACGCCAAGGTCACCGTCGGCGCCTGCGTCTTCCGCGTGACGGGCAAGGCGTCCGGCACGTACACCAACTCGACGGGCAAGCTCGCGGTCGCGAGCACCACCGGCGAGCTCAACGTCGTCTCCTCGACCAACTGCGGCAGCGCCGTACCGGTCGGCGCCAAGCCCATCTTCACCGGCGCCTACCTGGTCAAGAAGACCGGCACCGCGGTCATCCCCACCATCGTCGGCACCAACCCGTAGGCCATGCGGGAGTGCCCCGGCACTCCCGCGGGTCCGTACGCCCGACCGGCAGGACCGGCCGGGCGTTCGCCGACCCACCCCGACCAGGCACGCCGACCGGCCCCGCCGGCCGTCGTGCCCCGGACGATCTCCGAGCGGAGCAAGTGATGAGAGGCCACCGTCCCGCCCTGCGGACACCGCGCGTCCGCGCACGCGGTGCGGCGATCGCCGCCTTCGTGGCGCTCGCCCCCCTGATCTCCTCGGCTGCCGCCGCGGTGGGGTCGCAGGTGGTGACCGCGAAGCTGCCCTACGACTGTGCGCTGCCCTCGGGACAGCAACGCGTCGCGGTACGGGTCAAGGCCACCTTCCCCGACCGGGCCACCACCGGTGAGGCCATCCGCCCCACCGCGGTCACCACGACCGTCGAGCTCCCGGCCGCGGCCGTCGCCGACCTCGCGGCCCTCAAGGCCGCCACGGTGGTGCCCGAGACCAGGCTGTCCCTCGACGTCGCCCAGCACGGGGCGAAGGCCCAGGCCCTCTGGCGCGGCACCGGCGCCGCGCCTCCCGTCACCGTTCCCGCCGAGGGCCCGTTGACCCTCACCACCACCGGCGACGCCCCGACCGTGACGGCCACCGCCGACGGCGACCTCACCCTCACGGCCACGGACCTCGGTGTCGACCTCGCCCTCGGCACGGCCGACGGCGCGCCCACCGCTCCCCCGTCCCTCACCCTGGCCTGCACCCTCACGAAGGACGCGGCCGGCCACGGCCTGCTGGCCACCGTGCCGGTCGGCCCGGTCACCCCGGCCCCGGCCACGAGCGGTTCGCCCTCCCCGTCGGCCCCGGCGTCCGGACGTCCGACGGGCTCCGCGTCCCCGACGGATTCCACCTCCCCGGCAGGACCCGGCACCCCGAAGGGGTCGACGAAGCCGGGGGCTCCCGCACAGGAGGCCGGCGGGGGCAAGGGCAAGGACAAGGCACCGAAGGTCGGCCAGTCCCGCGTCGGCCCGTCGGCCGCCAGGCCGCCGGCGCCGCCCTGCATCAAGCAGAACCCGACCGACAAGTCGCTCACCGCGTACATCACCGGCTACTCGAACGTCCGCAAGCTGGGCGGCGCCTCCCTGATCCCGGTGTCGTGCGTGCAGATCGAGCAGGGCGACCCGGACATCGCCTTCCCGCCGGACGGGACCATCCACCTGCTCCAGAAATCCGCCGCCTATCTCGACTACCAGGGCCGCAAGCAGACCCCGCCCTTCAAGTCCACCTTCCTGACCTTCGGTTTCACCCCGACGACGGCGACCATGATCCTGGAGCAGGCGGGACCCATGACCGTCGCCTCCGACGTCCTGCTCGTCTTCCCCGACAACATCGCGGAGACGTACGTGCGCGCCCCGCTGGTCCTGCGCGTCCTGGACGTCGAGGTGAACGGCACCCGTCTGGACGTCGGTCCCTCGTGCCGTACGCAGACCCCGCTCAGCTCCCCCGAGCCCGATCCGGCCACGTACCCGGGCCCGCACCTGGTGATGCTCGGCAAGGGGCAGCTCATCAACGGAACGGACGCCACCGGGTACGTCCTGACCTCCGGCGGACCGCTGACCGGCGAGGTGACCATCCCCGCCTTCACGGGCTGCGGCGCGGGTGGCGAGGACCTGGACCGGCTGCTGACCGCCTCCATCTCCGGCTCCGGCAACTACGTCAAACAGATCCAGGGCCAGACGTGTGCCGTGGCCGTCGAGGTACCGACCGAGGGCCAGTGCACCGAGGACCGCCAGCCGTACGTGGTCCCCGTGCCGGAGCGCTGATCCGCACCCCCCGCACCCCCCGCACCCCGTATCCCTGTACCCCGCACCCCGCACCCCGCACCCCGCACCACAGACCTGAACGTCCCCCGTCACCGAAAGGCACCTCCATGCCACTCGCCTCCGCACGCACCCGGCTCGCCACCCTCTCGGCGCTGACCGCGTTCGGCGCGTTCGCCTCCCTCGGTACGGCGACCGCCGCCACGCCGGCGCTCAACGGAGGGTGGGCGCCGTTCACCCGCTGCCCCGTCGACTCGCCGACGATGCTCGGGGCGGACGGCCTGGACAAGGCGCCCCAGTGCGTCGTCTCCTACTCCACCAGCGGATCCATCAAACTCGGCAACACGACGGTCCTCACGGGCAACAGCAACCTCCAGATGGGGGTCGTCCAGAACGCCGACGGCACCAGCACCGTCGTCGCGCCCGCCTCCGGGGCGATCATCGCCGACTCCGCGACGGTCCCCGGCGGCCTCCTCGGACTGATGTGTCCGAGCAACATCCCGGGCATCACGGCCATCTGCCAGCAGCTCGCGGACGCCAAGCTCAACAAGATCACCGCGACCCTGGAGTCGGTGGGCACCCCCTCCAACTTCGACCAGATAGCGGGCGTCGTCACCGACCAGACGATCGTGAACATCCCCGTCCGCATCCACCTGGAGAACCCGTTCCTGGGCAGCAACTGCTACATCGGCACCAAGGCCAACCCGATCGTCCTGCAGCCGAAGAACCGCACCTACCCGGAGTTCGGGGTGGACCGCTTCAACGGTGACGGCAGCGCGAACGAGGAGGGCGAGATGAGCCGCCTGAACCTCCTCGGCTCCACCCAGTACGACACGTCCTTCGCGGTCCCGGGCGCCAGCGGCTGCGGCCTGGGCATCTTCGGCCTGATCGACGCGGCGGTCAACCTCAAGACCGGCCTGCCGTCGGCAGCCGGCAAGAACAGCCTGACCCTCAACAACACCCAGACCTACCTGGGCGGGCTCTACGCCCCGGGGACGGTGGCCCCCGACGCGGGCAAGCAGCTCTCCCGCAACTGGCACTCCGCGGTCAAGTAACCGCCACGGAGGGCCTATTCCCAGCCGATCTCTGCGACCTGCCCGTTCCTCCGGAGCCACTCTTGTTCATGTGGTGTACAGCCAAGGCAACTTGATTTAGCGTCAGCACCACAAACAGGTATGGACCTGACGGGCAGCGCCCACGCCCTCGACTCAGTCCGGGTGCTGCCACGCCGCTCCCCATCGGGCGCGCAGGAGAGCAAGGGACCGGTCATGCCCTCAATCGCACAGACGCCGGACATCGGTGAACCGCTCGACCCGCTCCCCAAAGAGTTCGCAGCCCTGATGAGGCCCGAGGTCCCGGGCCTCATCAAGGAGATCAGGGTCGAGGTCCAGCGCGCCTATCCGGTGTACACCCGGCTCCTCAACGGCCCCAACGCGGACGCCATCCGCCAGGGTGTGGAACAGGCGCTGGGCACGTTCGTGGACCGTGTCGCCGACCCCGGCGCGAGCTCGGTCCTGCGGGACGAGCTCCTGCGCAAGTTCGGCCGGGTGGAGGCCTACGAGGGCCGCGACCTCGACACCCTCCAGGGGGCCTACCGGCTCGGCGCCCGCATCGCGCTCCGCCGGGCCAAGACCATCGGCCGCCGGTACAAACTGTCCCCCTCCCTCATCCTCGCGTTCGCGGACGCGCTCTTCGCGTACGTAGACGAACTGGAGGCGCTCGCCCGCGAGGGCTACGCCGAGGTCCGGGCGCGCGCGGCCTCCGAGGTGTCGGCGTTACGCAGGCAGCTGCTCCACCTCATCCTCGTCGGCTCGCCCCTGCCCCAGGCGACCATCGCCGAACTGTGCGAGCAGGCGGCGTGGGAACTCCCCGACCAGTGCACCCTGGTGGCCTTGAGGGCTCCGGCCCCCGACCGCATACGGACCTGCCTCGACCGCGACGTCCTCGCCGACCTCGGCATCCCGCAGCCGCACCTGCTGATCCCCGGCCCTCTCACCCCCGAGCGTCTGGCGATGCTCGAATCCGCCCTGGAGGGCGCCTCGGCCGTCATCGGCCTGACCGTGCCGCCGCCGCAGGCCGCCGACTCCATCCGGTGGGCCAGGAGGGTGCTGCAGCTCATCGACGACGGGATCGTGCCCAACCGGCCGCTCGTGCACTGCGAGGACCATCTGACAACGTTGTGGCTCCTGTCCGACCCCTCGCTCGTCACCCACATCGCCGCCCGCGAACTGGCCCCGCTCAGCGGGCTCACCGGCTCCCGGCGCGGGCGCCTGGTCGAGACGCTGCGCGTCCACATCTCCACGCGCGCCCCCGCCGATCAGGTCGGCGAGGTGCTCGGCGTCCACGCGCAGACCGTCCGCTACCGCCTGCGCAACCTGGACGCCCACCTGGGCGACCGCATCACGGACCCGGACCACCGCTTCACCCTGGAAGCGGCCCTGCGCTCGCTCCACCTCCAGGGCAACGACTACGCGGAGTGACCAGCCCCCTCGCCCCGCGCGCTTGCCCTCACACCGGCGACCGCTCTCGCCGGCCGGCTGGACGGGGCCTGGTGGCCCCGCTGGCCCGTTAAGGTGTTTTCGCCGTCCAAATGGTTGACCAGTCCGAGGTCGAAGCCGCCCTCGGGCAGGCCTCGTTGGATCTCCGTCTGCCGGTCCAGGGCTTCGAACACGCCGGCGATGTGCGGCAGCAGTTCCCGTCCCTGCGCGCTCATCGTCGATCCGGACCGCTTGCGCTCCAGGAGCTCGACCCCCGGCTCCCGTTCCAGATTCCTGACGGTCTCGCTCAAGGCGTGCTGGGACACGCGCAGTTCCTCCGCCGCCCGCCGGAGAGAACCGAGCCGGGTGACTGCGGCAAGGTATTCCAGTTGTTCGGTCCGCATCCCAGCAGAATGCTTTTGGTTTTCCGGTCCGTGCAAGGGTTCCCCTGTCACAGGTTCGTGAAATCCAGTGATCCACGATACGAAACCGGTCGGGTTTCCCTTGACGGTTCTCATGGACTGCTGCCAGCATCGAGTTCATGAACAAGCGACTGGACCTCACGCGGCGACGCCATGTCGACCTGGCCCGCGTCTCCAGCGCCGCTTGTCGCTCCTGCGGCCCGACTCGCTGATCCGCCGCTCCCCCAGTGCCCGCAGCCGACGTACCGGCCGGCGTGCCGGGCTGTTCCCACGCCGTCCGAATCCGGGTCCCGCACAAGGCTGATTCCCCCTCCCGTGCAAGCCTGGCGAATCCGGCGTGCCTGAAATTCTGAGCATTCCGCGACAGGAGTTCCGCATGCCCACGCCCGTCCAATTCGCCTATTGGGTTCCCAATGTCAGTGGCGGTCTGGTCACCAGCACCATCGAACAGCGCACCGACTGGGGATACGACTACAACCGGGAACTGGCCGTCCTCGCCGAGAACAACGGCTTCGACTACGCCCTCAGCCAGGTTCGGTACATGGCCAGCTACGGAGCCGAGTACCAGCACGAGTCCACCGCTTTCAGCCTCGCCCTGCTGCTGGCCACCGAGCGGTTGAAGGTCATCGCCGCCGTGCACCCCGGCCTGTGGCATCCGGGAGTCCTCGCCAAGTTCGGTGCCACCGCGGACCATCTCTCCAAGGGCCGGTTCGCGGTCAATGTGGTCAGCGGCTGGTTCAAGGGGGAGTTCACCGCCCTCGGCGAGCCCTGGCTCGAACACGACGAACGCTACCGCCGCTCGGAGGAGTTCATCCGCGCGCTCCGTCAGCTCTGGACCGAGGACCACACCGAACTCGCCGGCGACTTCTACCGGCTGCGCGACTTCACCCTCAAACCCAAGCCGCTGAACACGCCCGAACGCCCCCACCCGGAGATCTTCCAGGGCGGCAACTCCACGGCCGCGCGCGCCATGGCCGGCCGGGTCTCCGACTGGTACTTCTCCAATGGCAAGGACTTCGCCGGAGTCACCGAACAGGTCGACGACGTTCGCAAGTCCGCCGCCGAAGCGGGGCGCAGCGCACCGAAGTTCGGACTCAACGGCTTCCTCATCGCCCGCGACACCGAAGCCGAGGCCCGTGAGACGCTCCGCGAGATCGTCGCCCGGGCCGACACCGATGCCGTCGAGGGCTTCGGCGCGGCCGCCAAACAGGCCGGCCGGTCCGCCGCGGACGGCAAGGGCATGTGGCAGGACTCCTCCTTCGAGGACCTGGTGCAGTACAACGACGGTTTCCGCACCGGGCTCATCGGTACGCCCGAGCAGATCGCCGAGCGAATCGTCGCGTACAAGAAGCTCGGCGTCGACCTGCTCCTCCTGGGCTTCCTACACTACCACGAGGAGGTCAAGTACTTCGGCCGACAGGTCCTGCCCCTGGTGCGCGAACTGGAGGGCCAACTCGACCACGGTGAAGCCGAGTCCGCGCCCGTCCCGGCAGCCTGACCGCACCGCTCGCCCTGCCCGCTTCCCGCCCTCCGTACCGCACGCCGCGAAAGAGGTCACTCACCATGAGCACCGTCACGCCCGTCGACTGGCAGACCCGTCCCGACCCGCGGTCCGCCGAGGAGTGGATCGCTCGCGCCGCCGAGGTCGCCACCGTCCTCGCCGGCGATGCCGCCGCCCGCGACCACGCGGGTGCCACCCCCCATGCCGAGGTCCAACTCCTCAAGGATTCCGGCCTGGTGACCCTTCTCGGGCCCATCGCGCACGGTGGCGCGGGTCAGGACTGGACGACCGCCTACCGGGTGGTCCGCGAGGTCTCCAAGGCCGACGGCTCCATCGGCCAGCTCCTCGGCTACCACTACCTGTGGAACTGGGCCGGCCGCCTGGTGGGCACCCGCGAGCAGTGGGAGCACTTGGAGGCCGAGGCCGCCAGGAACCGCTGGTTCTTCGGCGGAGCCGTCAATCCGCGCGATGCGGACGTCCTTGTGACGGAGGACGGCGACGACCTGGTCTTCACCGGTCGAAAGACCTTCTCCACCGGCAGCAAGGTCTCCGACGTCACCGTTCTGGAGGGCGTCTTCGAGGGAACCGACCAGCACGTCTTCGCGATCGTGCCCTCCGACAGCGCCGGCCTGACCTTCCACGACGACTGGGACAACATCGGCCAGCGGCTCACCGAGAGCGGCGGCGTCACCCTCGACGGGGTCCGCACCCCGTGGTCGTCCGCGGCCGGGTACGTCGGCAAGAAGTTCCAACCGCGCGTCTACAACACCCTCAACGTCCCCACCATCCAGCTGGTCTTCGTCAACTTCTACCTCGGCATCGCGGCCGGCGCACTGCGGACGGCCGCCACCTACACGCGCGAGAAGGCGCGCCCCTGGCTGCACGGGGGTCACGAGCGCGCGGTCGACGAACCGTACGTGATCGACGTCTACGGCGATCTCACCGCGAAGCTGTGGGCGGTCGAGGCGCTGGCCGACGCGGTCGCCGCCGAGGGGCAGCGGCTGCACGAGGACCCCGACGCGGTCACCGAGCAGACGCGTGGCGAGTTCGAGGTCCGGGTGGCCGCGGTCAAGGCCCGCGCCACCGACGTCGCCCTGGAGGTCTCCCAGCGCGTCTTCGAGGTCACCGGGGCCCGCTCCACCGCCCGCGCCGAGGGCCTGGACCGGTTCTGGCGCAACGTGCGCACCCACACCCTCCACGACCCGGTCTCCTACAAGCGCCGCGAGGTCGGCCGCTGGGTCCTGGGCGGTGAGCTGCCCGAACCGACCTGGTACTCCTGACCGCTCCCCGGGGCGCCTCCGGCCTTCCGAAGGCGCCCCGGCCATCCGAAAGGGCAAGCATGGCCACCGTTCTGTCCGTCTCCGGCAGCCCCTCCGCCTCCTCCCGCACCGGAAAGCTGCTGCGCCACCTGGATGCGCGCCTGGCCGCCCGGGGCCACGAGGTGATCCCGCTCGACATCCGCACCCTCCCCGCCGAAGCACTGCTCGGCGCCGACTTCCGCCACCCGGCGATCGTCGAGGCCACCGCGCTCTTCGCCCGCGCGGACGGCATCGTCATAGGCACCCCCGTCTACAAGGCGGCCTACTCCGGCGTCCTCAAGGCGTTCCTCGACCTGCTCCCGCAGTACGCGCTCGCGGGCAAGACGGTGCTCCCGCTGGCCACCGGCGGCACCACGGCCCACGTGCTGGCCATCGACTACGCCCTGCGCCCGGTGCTCAGCTCCATGGGGGCCGGCCACATCGTTCAGGGCTGGTTCACCCTGGACAAGGACCTCACCCCGCACGCGGACGGCACCCTGACCATCGCCCCGGCCGCGGGCGAAGGACTGGCCCAGGTCCTCGACCAGTTCACGACGGCCCTCGACCGGGCGCCCCTGCCGGCCCTGGCGGGCTGAGCCGTGACCGCACACGTCATCGGCGACGACGCGGAGGCCCTCGAGGTCGCCGCCTCGCTGGCCGAGGAGTTCCGCGCCGACGCCTCCGCGCGGGACGTCGAACGCCGCCTGCCGCGTGCCGAGCTGGACCGGCTCTCCGCGTCCGGGCTGCTCGCCGTCACCGTGCCCGCCGAGTACGGCGGGGCCGATGTCTCCGCCCAGACCCTTGCGGAGGTCTTCCGGCTGCTGGCCGCCGCCGACGCCAGCCTCGCCCAGATCCCGCAGAGCCACTTCTCGTACGTCAACGTGATCCGGCGCCAAGGAACCGACGAACAGCGGAAGTTCTTCTTCGCCGAGCTGCTGGCGGGGGCGCGCCTGGGCAACGCCCAGTCGGAGGCGGGCACCAGACACGTGCGGGACATCCGTACCCGCCTGGAACGGCGGCCCGACGGCGGGTACGAGCTCACCGGGGTCAAGCACTACTCCACCGGTGCTCTCTTCGCCCACTGGATCCCGGTGCTGGCCCGCACGGACGACGAGAGCCTGCACGTGGCCTTCGTACCCCGGGACGCCCCGGGCCTCACCGTCGTCGACGACTGGGACGGCCTGGGCCAGCGTACGACCGCCAGCGGTACCGTCCGCCTGGAGGGCGTACGGGTGCCGGCCGACCGGGTCCTGCCGCACCACCTCACGTTCGAAGGCCCGCAAGTCCACGGCGCGGTGGCTCAGTTGCTGCATTCAGCGATCGACGCCGGTATCGCCGCGGCCGCTCTCGCGGAGGCGGCCCGGTTCGTACGGACCAAGAGCCGCCCCTGGTTCGAGAGCGGCGTCGAATCGGCAGCCGAGGACCCTCTGCTGATCCAGCGGTTCGGCGAACTCGCCATACAGGTCCGGTCAGCGGAGGCACTGCTGGGTGACGCGGCGCGGGCCGTGGACGCGGCCCGCGCGGACCTCACCGACGATTCGGCGGCCGAGGCGTCGATCGCGGTGGCGGCCGCCAAGGTAGTGGCCGCGCAGGCCGCCGTGGAGGTGGCGTCCGCCCTGTTCGAGGTGGGCGGTACTCGCTCCGCCCTCAATTCCCTGAATCTCGACCGGCATTGGCGTGATGCCCGCACCCACACGCTGCACGATCCGGTCCGCTGGAAGATCCAGCACATCGGACGCTACGTACTCAACAACACCCGGCCGCCCCGCCACGGTCTGCTCTGACAAGCCCCCCGAGGACCTGTCAGCCATCGGCCCTCCTGAACGGAAGACACCACGTGTCCCTCACCTTCCACTGGTTCCTGCCCACGAACGGCGACAGCCGCCATGTCGTCGGCGGTGGCCACGGCACGCCCGTGACCACCAGCGGACGCGACCGGCCCCCGACGGTGGCCTACCTGAGCCAGATCGCCCGCGCCGCCGAAGACCTGGGCTTCGCCGGCGCACTCACCCCCACCGGCGCCTGGTGCGAGGACGCGTGGCTGACCACGGCGATGGTCGCCCAGCACACCGAACGGCTCAAGTTCCTGGTCGCCTTCCGTCCCGGCTTCGTCTCCCCCACGCTCGCCGCCCAGATGGCCGCCACCTTCCAGCGGCAGACCGGGGGCCGCCTCCTCCTCAACGTGGTCACCGGCGGCGAGAGCCACGAACAGCGCGCCTACGGCGACTTCCTCGACAAGGACGCCCGCTACCGCCGCACCGGAGAGTTCCTGGAGATCGTCCGGGCCCTGTGGGAGGGCAAAACCGTCGACCTGCGCGGCGAACACCTCACCGTCGAGGGCGCGAAGCTGGCGGCCGTCCCGGATCCGGTGCCCGAGGTCTACTTCGGCGGCTCCTCACCGATCGCCGCCGAGATAGCCGCCCGTCACGTCGACGTGTACCTCACCTGGGGCGAGCCTCCGGCGCAGGTGGCCGAGAAGATCGCCCGGATCCGGGAGCTCGCCGCGAGGGAGCAGCGTACGGTGCGGTTCGGCATCCGGCTGCACGTCATCACCAGGGACACCTCCGAGCAGGCCTGGGCCGAGGCGGACCGGCTCCTGGCGGGCTTCGATCCGAAGACCGTGGCATCCGTACAAGCGGGACTCGCCCGGAGCGAGTCCGAAGGACAGCAGCGGATGCTCGCCCTGCACGGTGGCGGCGACCGGCACGGCCTGGAGATCCACCCCAACCTCTGGGCAGGGATCGGCCTGGTGCGCGGCGGCGCGGGCACCGCCCTCGTCGGCAGCCATGCGGAGGTCGCCGAGCGCATCAAGGAGTACGCGGCGCTGGGCATCGACGAGTTCATCTTCTCGGGCTACCCGCACCTGGAGGAGGCGTACTGGTTCGGCGAGGGAGTGCTGCCCCGGCTCGCCGCCGAGGGCGCGTGGCAGCACCCCTTCCAGAAGAGCGCCGCTCCGGCTGTCCAGGTGCCCTTCGCCTGACAGCTCCCCGGCCGGGGAGCCCGCGAACGGCAACGGCCCGGTGCAGGCTCAGTGCACCAGTGCCGGGGCGGTCTCGGCCGGCTCCGGGGCGGGGGTTCGGCCGAGGTGGTTGAAGGCCAGGTTGAGGAGGACGGCGGCCACGCAGCCCGTGCTGATGCCGGAGTCGAGGATGATCCGCAGGCTCTCGGGGAAGGCGTGGTAGAAGTCCGGGGCGGCCATGGGGATGATGCCGGCGCCGAGCGAGATGGCGACGATGAGGACGTTGTCGCCGTGTTCCAGCGAGGCCTTGGTGAGGTTCTGGACTCCGCTGGCCGCGATGGTGCCGAAGAGGGTGATGCCGACGCCGCCCAGCACGGGCTGGGGGATGAGGGCGACGAGTGACGCCAGCATGGGGCAGAGCCCGAGCAGGATGAGGATGCCGCCGGCCGCAGCGACGACGAAGCGGCTGCGGATCTTGGTGATGGCGACCAGGCCGACGTTCTGGGCGAAGGCGCTGGCGGCGAACCCGTTGAAGAGCGGGCTGATGGCGGTGCCGAGGCCGTCGGCGCGGAGGGCGGCGGCCAGGGTCTTCTCGTCAGCCGGCCGGTCGACGATCTCGCCGAGGGCGAGGACGTCGGCGGTGGTCTCGGTCATGATCACGAGCATCACGATGCACATGGAGATGATCGCGGCGGCGGCGAACTGCGGCGCCCCGAAGTGGAAGGGGGTGGGGAAGCCGATGAGGTCGGCGTCGCCGACGCCGCTGAAGTCGGCCAGACCGAGGGGCAGCGAGAGCAGCGTGCCGGCGATCAGGCCCAGGAGGATCGAGAGCTGCTTGAGGAAGCCGCGCAGGAAGCGGCGGAGCGCGACGGTGATCAGCAGGCTCGCGGCGGCCAAGCCGATGTTGGTCAGGCTTCCGTAGTCCTCGGCCTTGCGGTTGCCGCCCTGCGCCCAGTTGAAGGCCACGGGCAGGAGCGAGATCCCGATGAGGGTGATGACCGTACCGGTGACGATCGGCGGGAAGAAGCGGACGAGCTTGCAGAACCAGGGCGCGAGCAGGAATCCGAAGACGCCGGCGACGATGACGGCGCCGTAGATGACGGGAAGCGCGTCCTGCGGGCTCTGGGCTTTGGCGATCGCCAGCATCGGCGCGACGCCCGCGAAGGAGACCCCGTTGACGAAGGGCAGCCGGGAGCCGATCTTCCAGAAGCCGAGGGTCTGCAGCAGCGTGGCGATGCCGGAGGCGAACAGGCTCGCGCTCATCAGGAAGGCGATGTCGGCGGTCGACAGGCCGACGCCGATGCCGACGACGAGGGGCGGTGCGACGACGCCCGCGTACATCGCGGCCACGTGCTGCAGACCGGCGCCGAACAGCTTCAACGGCGGCAGGGTCCGGTCGACGGGGTGCTTGGCCGCCTCGGGCTCGGGGGCGGGGGCTTCGTTCATGGTCAGGTCACTCCTGGGCAGGGCGTGTTCGCCCACGCGACCGGCGCCGCACACGCGGACGGGGACGTACGCGTGGGGCCGGCCGCGCGGTGTGCGGGTCGGATACGAGGTGCCACGGGCACGGATGCGGACGCACGGGAGCGGCCGGGCGTGCCGGTGGGGAGTAGGGCGTCGGTGGCGCGCAGTTGCGCGAGGCGGGCGCCGGCAGGCCTCCCGGGCCGGAGGCCCCGGCGGGGCCTGGTGCGGTGGGAGTGCGGCATGAGCACCGAGGGTGGATCGACGTCCGGGACGGGGGTGGTGTCCCGGAATGGTTCCGCCGATCGACCGGAGTCGCCGCGCTGCCGTGGTGTCCACGTGGCTGCGGGCCGCTCCGATCTCACCGAGCCGAGTCAGTTCCTCACGCTTTCAGGATTCTGTCAAGGACCGGGCGTTTCAGGCCGGTTCGGCGGATTTGGGCCACCTGGAGAACAGGCGCGCCGATCCACTCAGGTGGCCGATACGCCGACCGCGGGACAAGGGTCGGGGGCCGGCATGGACGGTTGACCCAGGTCCGGCATCCAGCCGACCGCATCTTCTGGGCGATCGACCAGTGAGTTTCAGCCACACCACCCTGCTAGGTTCAGCCAGTCCGAGGCGATCCCTCGGCCCACACGCCCCGGGCTACTGCGGGTCTTGGGGCGTGCACGGCTTCGGGCGGGGAACCGGTGATCGTCGCACTCGGTTACCCGCCCGGTCGGACCGTCCCGCGGATTCGGGCCTGTTCGTGACGCCGTGCGGCAGGTGTTCTCTACGGGTCAGAGTTCGACGACCGTGATCTCGCGTACGGTCCCGGGCCAGACGCTGCGGGGGCTGCCGGTGGGTACGTCGGACGGGGCACCCTGCTTGACCTGCGCGGCCGGATCCTGCGCGCCGGCGGTGGGCGAGCGGTCCAGGAAGTGGGCGGCGTTCCCCTCGGGCCTACCCGACCGTACGCCGCCCCGGTTCCCGACCTGGCCGCCGCGTTCCGGCCGGAGAAGGTGCGGCCGACCGCAGGTGGCAGGCGCTTGCCACATTCACCCATATGGGCCACAGATGCGGTTCTGTGTGGTGCGGGCCCCCATCGGGGTCACGCACCCCCGCAAGAGGAAAAGCCCGGTCGGCAGAAGTGTGCCGACCGGGCTTTCCTACGGCAGCGGCGCCACTGGTGCGCCGCTGCCGTTACAAGGAGCGAAGGCTTAGGCGGGGGTGATGTTCTCCGCCTGGGGGCCCTTCTGACCCTGGGTGACGTCGAAGTTCACCTTCTGGCCTTCCTGGAGCTCACGGAAGCCCTGGGCGGCGATGTTCGAGTAGTGGGCGAAGACGTCCGGGCCGCCACCCTCCTGCTCGATGAAGCCGAAGCCCTTTTCCGAGTTGAACCACTTCACGGTGCCGGTAGCCATGTGTCCTCCAAAGGACTAGAGACCGGTCCCGCACCATGCGGGAGCCGGAGGTGATCGCCCTGGTCCTCAGAGACTGTGAACAGCAAAATCGCCCGTGAAAGGTGCATTCACGGGCGACCGGTACTTCGGAACCATGACAGCTGGCACTGACGCTACACGGACGGCCGCGCTTGCACCACGAGAACGCCGCGCGTGGCCCGGATGGTCCTCTGCGGCTCGGGTGGTGCCGGCCGCTGCGCGCAGGGCGCGACGGCCGGCCGGCGCGACCTCGCCGAGTCCTCACCCCGTACCCCGGAGTCCCTGTTCGAGCACCACATCCGCCGCGGAGATCAGCGAGGGCGGCGGATGCGGATCGGGCCGCGGGCACTTGCCGGATCGACAGGTCGGCCCGCTTGAGTGATCTCCACCTCGCCGGACGCGACCAGCCGACGGGCCGCGCGGCGGGCCGGTTCCATGAGCGCGCGCCAGCCCTCGTCCTTCCCTTCGTAGACCGCTCGCGCAGCGTCTGAGGGGCAGATCGAAGCGGTCGGGCCGCGGCGCTCCAAGAGTTCCAGGATGGCCCGTTCCAAACGCCGGTCAGCCGGTTGTTCGGTATCCGTCACCTCGCCAGTATCGCAAGGGGGGCAAGGCAACAGCTGAATTCGCCGCCTTGCGTGCCCCTCCCGCGAGAACGGGAGAAGGCTCCCCCTCAGGCGAGGGGGAGCCTTCTGCGTCAGGATGCGACGGGGTCGCTCAAGCGTGGCTGTGGTGACGCTTGTTTCCGGTGACCAGTCGGTAAACGGCGAGGAGGATGACCGAGCCGATGATGGCGGCGATCCAGGTCGAGAGGTCGAAGAACCCGTCGATCGAGTCGACACCGAAGATCACCTTGCCGAGCCAGCCGCCGAGCAGCCCGCCGGCGACGCCGATGAGCATGGTGATGATGATGCCGCCCGGGTCCTTGCCCGGCATCAGCGCCTTCGCGATGAAGCCCGCGAGCAGCCCTATCAGGATCCAAGCAATGATGCCCATGCGCTTCTCCTACCTCGATGAATAAAGCCTGTGTTAGCCCTCGTCTGCACCGCGCCGAGGTTTTCAAACGTTCGAATCCCGAGCTCCTGGCTGGGTGGCCGCGCCTGCCCCTCTTCGGGGACAGGGCTGAGTACCGGGCGCACCCTCCGGTCCGAGCCGGCGCCCGGGTTCGCGCTCCGTATCCGGAGATGCTCCTGCGTGCATCCGAAGCACGGCGCGGGAGAGAATACGTCGAAGAGATATGTCCCCATTTCGACTATCTGGACCGTGTGGTTTCCGCTGCGTCGGCGGATGGGTCGCCCGTGATCGATGGAGGCTGATGTGGAGCGCGACCGACTGGCACTGGCCGCGGTTCTGGAGGCCGCGGAGGCGGCCGCACCCGTGGATTCCCTCGATGTCGTGGCCCGCAACCTGCGCGACCGGTTCGACGCGCGCTCCGTATCGTTCCTGTTCGTCGACGTCGTGGGCCGCCGTCTGCTGCGGGTCCACGACACGGCGGACAGGCAGCACCAGGACCGCGCCCACCAGGTCCCGCTGTCCGGCAGCACCGTGTACGACGAGGTCCTGTGCTCCCAGAAGGTGGTGCTCGCGGCGGACGGCGGGCAGGGACAGCGGGTTCTCGCGCCGGTGACGAACCGCGGTGACACCGTCGGCGTCCTGGAACTCTTCCTGCCCCAGGTCACGCCGGAGGTACTCGTGCAGGTGGAGGGGGCCGCGCACGCGCTGGCGTACATCCTGGTCACCGACCGGCGCTTCACCGATCTCTACCACTGGGGCAACCGCACCACCACCGTCAGCCTGGCCGCGGAGATCCAGCGCCAGCTGCTGCCGACCGCCGCTACCTGCGAGGCGCCGCAGTTCACGCTCGCCGGGGCCCTGGTTCCCGCCTCCTCCATCGCCGGGGACACCTACGACTACAGCCTCGACGCCCACACCCTGCACCTGTCGATCACCGACGCCATGGGCCATGACGTCGACGCCTCCCTCATGGCCACCCTGCTCGTCAACGCCTCCCGCGGCGCCCGCCGCTCCGGAGAAGGCCTGGCCGAGCAAGCCCGCCAGGTCCACCAGGCCCTCCTCGAGCACGGGCGTCAGACCATGGCGACGGGCCAGCTCCTGCGCATGCCCTGGACGGCAGCAGCACGCAGCTCGTCAACGCCGGCCATCCCTGGCCCCTCCTGCTGCGCGAAGGAGCGGTCACCGAGCTGCCCCTGGCCGTGAACCTGCCCTTCGGCTGCGCCTCACTCACCGGCCCGTACCCGGTCCAGGCCCTTGACCTGCGGCCCGGTGACCGGCTCCTGCTCCACACCGACGGCATGCAGGAATGCGACGCCGAAACCGTCGACCTGCCGGCCCTCCTGCGCAAGACCATGGCCGAGCATCCACGCGAGGTCGTACGCACCCTGGTCGGCGCCGTCAGCGACGTCTACGGCGGCGGACCGCCGAAGGACGACGCCACCGTCCTGTGCCTCGACTGGCACGGCCCCCACGGCCCCCAAGGCCCCCACGGCGAAGGGCGCCGAACGGACAACTGATCGTCGTGACGGGGAAAGCCCGATGGGTCGGGGCGAATCGGGTGGGAGTCCGCAAAGGGGGCAGACGCCGGGCACGTCCACCTTGCGGAGGAAGACTCGTGGTTGCGCCCATGCTCGTCCTCGACCAACCTGTGCCACGTCTCGGCCAGGCCACCACCACGGTACGGGGCGTCACGCACGCGTTCCTCGAGCACGCGGCCCGGATCCGGGCCCCCGCACGGCCCGAGTACGCCGACGCGGTCCTCCTCGTCGTCATCGAGCTCGTCACCAACGCGATCCGCCATACCGAGGGACCCGCCGCCGTCCACCTCGAACTCCACGAGGACCACATCGAGATCCGCGCCACCGATTCCAGCCCCGCGGCGCCCGAGCCTCGCGTACCCCGAATCGACGGCAGCGGCGGCTACGGACTGCACCTCATCAAGACCCTCACCACCCGCACCCGCACCGACCCCACCCCGGACGGCGGAAAGACCATCTACGCCTACGCCCCCTGGTAGGAGCCATGGGCGCCGGCTCCCCGCTCGCGGATGCGCTCCGCGGCTCCCCCGCCCATGATGGGGACCCCTCCCCGCCCTCCACGGTCAGGACCCGATCGCATGCCGTCACCGCGCGTCCAGAAGCGCCGACACCACCCCGTCATCCGGTGCATCGCGGCCGACGCGTACTCCTGCGAGCACCGGAGCACGTGATGCCGCGGGACTCCCCGCCGGAGCACACCCCGGACGGACGCTACGTCGTCATTGCCGGCAGGCGCTGGCGGGCCACCGACCCGGATCTCCCCACCGATGCCGACGCGCGTCTGCGCAAGCATCTGATGGCAGCCCGGCGCGCCGTCGGCGCCGCCCTGCGGGCGCAGGACGAGGAGGCCGAACGCGAAGCCCGCCGCCGCGTGCACACGGCCAAGGTCGCCCTCGGCGAACGCGGCACCCCGTGGTGGGAGCAGACCGATGCGGAACGCCGGGCCCGATGGCTGGACGGACTGACGGTCCTGGACGAAGAAGCGGACCGAGGCGGGGACCGGGGCGCGGACCGGGGGTGAGCCGGAGCGCACGCGAACCGCGTGCCCGGCCGTACGTCTCGCCGCACTGCGCGGAATTTCGGGCCTGGACCTCGGACACCGGGGCCGAGGGCGTCCCCCGATCGGCGCAATGACCTACAGTTCCGGAGGGGACCGCCCGGTCTCCTTACTAGGGATGTGCGCTGTGGCTGATGAGACCGTGACTGATCGTCTGATCGGCTTGTTGACCGTCCGGGGCGAGGACCTGGGCTCGGAGTGGGCCCAGAAGGTGACCCACTCCCTGGGCGGGCGCGTGAGCCGCGCCGAGGTCGAGCGCGAGCTTCAGGAGCTGTACGCGGCGCTGGTCGCCGCCCTCGGCGAGGGCAGCCTGGACGGCCGCGGTGAGGCGTTCGGCGAGGTCCGTGCCCTGCTCACCGAGCTGTCGCGGAACCGCGCCCGGCAGGGTTTCAGCCCCACGGAGACCGCGGTCAGCGTCTTCGTCCTCAAGGAGGTCCTGGAAACGTCCCTGGCCGGTGATGACGCGGACGTACAGGCGTACGTACGCTTCACGGCCCTCCTCGACTCCCTGGGCCTGTTCACCATCGAGGTCTACACCCGCACGCGCGAGGAGCTGATCTCGGCGCAGGCCGAGCAGCTGATGGAGCTGTCCACGCCCGTGGTGAAGCTGTGGGACGGGGTCATCGGTGTTCCGCTGGTCGGCACCCTGGACTCGGCCCGCACCATGGTCGTGATGGAGAAGATGCTCCAGGCCTTGATCGACACCGGTTCCGAGCAGGCCATCATCGACATCACCGGTGTCCCGGCGGTGGACACCGAGGTGGCCCAGCACCTGCTGAAGACGGTCGTGGCCGCCCGCCTGATGGGTGCGGAATGCACCATCTCGGGAATCCGGCCGCAGATCGCCCAGACGATCGTGGCCCTGGGCATCGACTTCGGTGACATCGTCACCAAGGCCACCCTGGCCGATGCCCTGCGGCACGCGCTGCGCCGCTCCGGGGTCAGCTTCTCCCGTACCGCTCCGTCAGCCGGTGCCCGGTGAGCGAGCAGGTTCCGGTCCTTCGGATCGGCCAGGTCCTCCTGGTGTCCATCCAGACCGATCTGGACGACCAGGCCGTCATGCTGCTTCAGGACGATCTCGCCGCCGCGGTAGTGGAATCGGGTGCGCACGGGGTCGTCATCGACATCACCGCCGTGGAGATCGTCGACTCCTTCGTGGGCAGAATGCTCTCCACCATCGCATCGATCTCCCGCTTGCTGGACGCGCAGACCGTCGTCGTCGGCATGCGTCCGGCGGTCGCCATCACCCTGGTCGAACTCGGTCTCTCCCTCGGTGGGGTACGGACCGCGCTGACCCTCGACAAGGGCCTGCGCATGCTGGAGCAAGCCCGCGCGGCCTCCCTGGGCGAGAACACCTTCACCGCCCCGGGCGGATCCGGGCACGAGGGCATCGTGCCGGATGCCGCGGCCGGTCAGTGAACGGGCCTGACCAAGGCCCGCAGGTACTGGAGATCACTGCCAACGCCGGAGTGGTCCAGGCCCGTCAACTGGTGCGTGCCCTGGCGCAGGAGTGCCGGCTCTCGCTGGTGGACCAGACGAAACTGATCACCGCGGCCAGTGAGCTGGCCCGCAACACCCTCATCTACGGGGGCGGCGGCACCATGACCGCCGCCGTGGTCGAGGATCGTGGCCGGCGCGGAGTACGTCTGAACTTCGTGGATCAGGGCCCCGGCATCCCGGACGTGGACCTGGCGCTGACCGACGGCTGGACATCCGGCAGCGGTATGGGCCTGGGCCTGTCCGGGTCCAAACGGCTGGTCGACGACTTCGTCCTGGACACCGTGCCCGGGCAGGGAACCACGGTCACCATCACCAAGTGGGGCAGGTGATCACCGTGGGGGGACCACCGCTCCTCGACTGCGAGGACTCCGCCTGGTTCCGCGATCAGCCCGAGGCCGCCCGCGGTGCGGCCGCCGCGCTGGGCCGCCGCGTCGGCCTGGGCGAGCACCGCACCGCCCAGCTGGTCCTGGCGGTCGCCGAGCTGGCGACGAACGTGACCAAGCACGCCGTCGACGGCTCCCTGCTGCTGCGCGTCCTGCGCAACGAGGCCGTGGCCGGAGTCGAGGTCCTGGTCGTCGACAGCGGGCCCGGCATCGCGGACGTCCCCGCGGCGCTCCGCGACGGTGTGTCGAGCACCGGCACCCTGGGCATCGGCCTGGGGGCGCTGCGGCGCCTCGCGGACAGGTTCGACGTCCACTCCGTACCGGGAATCGGAACCGTGCAGTTGGCCCGCTTCTGGCCGCACCCCCTGGACCCCTCGCTGACGCGCGAGACGATCGTGGGCGGGATCACCCGGCCCATAGGCGGCGAGGACGTGTGCGGCGACGCCTGGGCCGCCCGCATCGACACCGGCGAGCAGGCCGCGCCGGTGCAGGACGGCAGGGGTGACAGGGGCGACGGCGCCGGTCTCACCTCCACCGCGCCCGACTGGTCGATCCTGACCGGGGCCCGGACCCCGTTCGGCCGATCCGACCACACCTCGGCGTCGTCGGATCGGCCGTCGCAGCGCTCACCGCGGCCGGAACTCAAAGCCCGGTCCGCGCTTCTTCGCGGGGCCACCGCGGGACCGGGCCACGGCGTGCTGGTGATGTCCTGCGACGGGCTCGGGCACGGGCCGATGGCCGCGATCGCTTCTCAGGCGGCCGTCCACGCCTTCCGCTCCGGGAGCGCGCGCACGCCGGAACAGGCGATGGAGGAAGTGCACCGGGCGCTGCGCGGAACCCGCGGTGCCGCGGTCGCGATCGCCCGCCTGGAGCCCGATGGCCGCCTGCTGTTCTGCGGGATCGGCAACATCAGTGCGTGCGTGCTCACCACCGACTCCCGGGCCAGCCTGCTCTCCCACCCCGGGATCGTGGGCCACCAGATGCGCCAACTGCGCACCTACGAACACCGGGTGCCCGCCCACGGGACCCTGGTGATGCATTCCGACGGACTCAGCGAACGCTGGACCGCGGGCGACCTCGCCGGTCTGCTCCACCACCCGCCGGCCGTGATCGCGGCCGGGCTCCTGCGCCACGCCGGCACGCGGCGCGACGACGCCAGCGTGGTGGCCGTCAAGGGAGCCTGGTGAACACACCCGTCCCCCGCACCCGAGGGCCCGGGCCCGTCCCCGTCCCCGTCCCCGCACCCGGGCCCGGGCCCGGGCCCGGGCCCGGGCCCGTCGCGACGATCGGCACCGAGCGGGACGTCTTCGCTCTGCGCCGTCGGGCCAAGGGGGTGGCCGAAGCCGCCGGGCTCGACAACCGCGACCAGGTGCGCCTCGCCACGGCGCTGAGCGAGCTCGGGCGCGACCTCCTGCGGCCGATGCCCATGACCGCGACGTTCGACGTGCTGCGGGAGCCCTCCGCGCTCAAGGCCACCCTGCGGTGGCGCGACGACCGGGTCCCCAGCGGCGAGTCGCTCGCCGCCGTCACCCGGCTGCTCCCCCAGACGCTCTACCTGCCCGCCACCGACGGCGCCGCCGGCCGGCCGGCCGGCCGATCGCGCGGCGGCCGCATCGAAATCACCTGCCCCGTACCCGAGCTCGCCGCCCGCGACATCGAAGTGGCGCACGTCCTGGCCCGTCTGGAGACGGACGCTCCCGCCAGCGCGATCGACGACCTGCGGTCCCAGACCCGGGACCTGATCGCCGCGCTAGAGGAAGCCCACGCACAACGCGACGAGCTGGAACGGCTCAACGAGGAGCTCACCGAAACCAACGCCGGGGTCATGGCCCTGTACGCGGAGCTGACGGTGGAACACAAGGACGTCGTAGAGCGCTTCGGACAGGAACACGAGCTCGCACTGACCCTTCAGCGCACCTTCCTCCCGGCCGCCCTCCCCCAATCGCCCGGAGTGGACCTCGCGGTGCGCTACCTGCCCGCCGCCACGACGGCCGAGATCGGCGGCGACTTCTACGAGGCCATCGACACTCCCCACGGACTGCTCCTGGCCGTCGGCGACGTCGTCGGGCACTCCCTCCAGGCAGCCGTGGTCATGGGCCAGCTCCGGCACGCCCTGCGCGCCTACGCCGCCCAGGGCCACCCGCCGCACGTCCTGCTCCAGCACCTCGACCACCTGCTGGGCCTGCACCAGCCCGGATGGACCACCAGCGTCTGCATCGTGCTGGTCGAACCGGGCAACTCCCGGCTGCAGGTGGCCAATGCCGGCCACCTGCCGCCCCTGCTCCTCTCTCCCGGCGGCGCACCCCGGTACCTGCGCGAACACGGCCCGCTCCTGGGCCTGGGGGTGGACCACCCGCCGGCGGTCAGTCACGCGATCGAACCGGACAGCCTGCTCCTGATGATCACCGACGGACTGATCGAGACCCGCGACAGCGACCTGTACGAGCGCATGGACATCCTCAGCGCGGCCGCTGCGGCCGGGCCCCGCGAACCCGAGGCCCTGTGCACGAACCTGATCGACGTCTTCGCGGCCGAACCGGACGACGACATCATCGTTTTCGCCGCTCGCCTCCGTCACCCCCGATAGCGACGCCGCCCTGCCCGGCGGTCGCCCCGCAAGGGCACTGCGCGGCCCCGGTCCCGGCACTCCGTAGTATCTACGGGAGACGCCCGCCATCGGGCGTGCAAGCCCTGAGCGGGCCGGGCCAACGAAGCGGACAGTGGAGGGCGACCCACAGATGTCGACCGAATCCTCCATATCGGTGGCCGCCGTCTTCGACGGCACCGAGAGAATCGCGGACGCCCGGCACATAGCCGGCTCGTTCCTCGCTGGTCTACGCGACGCGCACGGCCTGTTCGTGTCCGTCCGCACGCTGGAAACCGTTGAACTCGTGGTCAGTGAGCTGGTCACCAACGCACGCAAGTACGCCCCCGGCCCCCACCGGCTGACGCTGGCGGTCCAGGACGGATCCGTCGAGGTGGGCCTGTGGGACAGCAACCCGGTCACTCCGACGATCCTGGCCCCCGACCCTTACAGGGTCGGCCGGCACGGCCTGGAGATCGTGAGGGCCTCGGCTCGGGACTTCCAAGTCCGGCAAGAGGCAGAGGGCAAGCTCATCACCGTCGCCATCGCACTTGACGAGACCCCATCGGGGCCCGCCATCGCGTGAACCCCCTGGCACCGGGCGCCGCAGCCGGGATCGCCTCTCCGCCGGCAGCAACCACGCGGCCCCTTTCCGGCGACGGACGCGTGCACGTAGCCTCCACACCGACCACCCGAGCACGGACCGACATCGGCGCCATGCCGACCACCCCGGGGAGCTTCCCCACAGCCGAGATACAGAGGGACCCATGGAAGAGCTCGTGACGGTGTTGCCGGACGTCGAAGGCGTACGCGTGATCGCATGCGCCGGCGAATTCGACCAGGACACCCTGGATCCGTTCAGCCGAGCCGCCGACCTGGCCGTCGCCGACCCGACGGTGCGAACCATCGTCGTGGACCTCAGCCGGGTGACCTTCGCCGACTCCTCCATGCTCAACGCGCTGATCCGCCTGAGACGCACCGCGACCCCGCTCGTCCTCGCCGGCCCGATCCCCGCTCGGCTGGCCCGGCTCTTCGAGCTCACCTCGGCAGGCCAGATCTTCACCATCGTCGACGGCCTCGACGCAGCACGCGCTCTGTAGAGCGCGACCGCGTACACCCGCCGTACACCCCGGGGATGGCAGCGGGGTCGGAGCACGGTGGGAAGCGCGCAGCCGCCAGGAGGCCGCCCGCTCGGGGAGCGGCCGGCACCGCGAGGGGTCAGCCCGGCCAGTTGCCCGTCGCACGTCGTACGGTCACTGCGCCCGACCTTTCGACCGAGGCCTTGACCACGGAGAAGATCGCGCCCTGGATGGCCGCGGCGAGCAGGATCTGCTTCCAGGACCGGCCCTCGTCGGTGGCTGCGGGAGCGTCGCCCTCGCCTGCGAGGACCTTCCACGCCTGCTTGAACGCCGCGCCCGCGATCATGCCGCTCACGACGCCGAGGGCCATCCCGACCGGCTTGTAGGGGATCTTGGAAGCGTTCACTTGCGCCGTCCTCGGCTGCGGCGCACCAGCAGGAGGACGACAACGGCGGCTCCGGCCGCGAGGAGCGGGCCGCGGTGGGCGCGGGCGGCCGTCGCTGCCTGGCCGGCCTTCTCCAGGACCGGGTCGGGGGTCTTGTCCAGCGCGTACCGGCCCGCCTTGGACGCGCCGTCCCGTACCTGCGCCGCGGCCTGCGCGGTCCGCTCCAGGACGGGGTCGGGCGTGTTGTCCTTCACCAGCTGGGCGGCTTGCTCCGCCTTCTCACGGATCTGGCCGGAGACCACGGCCGCCTGCTCGGCGGCCTGGTCCTTGATCGCGGCCGTCTTCTCCTTGGCCTGGGCCTTGATGTCGGCCTTCGCCGCGAGCGCCTCGACGGTCCGGCCGAGCTCCTCCCGGGTGTGCTCGACCTGCTCGCGCAGTTCCGCGGAGCCGTGGCCGCCGGAACTGGGGGTGGGAATGCCGATGTTGGTACGGGCGTCGTCGTTCATCGGTGTGCCTTCTCCTTGATCTCGGCCAGGTCGGCCTTGACGCTGTCGATGGTCTGCTCGGGAGCCGGGGAGCCTGCCCGGGCGATCTGCTTCTTGCCGGCCAGTGCGGCCAGCGCGGCCCCGAGGCCCAGGACCGCGGTGACGACGAGGGCCGACGCCCACACCGGCAGGACCAGCGCGAGCGCGGCGATACAAGTGGCGGCCAGGGCCTGAAGTGCCAGGATGCCGAGGAGCCCCGCGGCGCCGAAGAAGCCGCCGCTCTTCCCGTAGTGCTTGCCCTTGTCGGTCATTTCCGCCCGGGCCAGTCGCATTTCCTCGCGCACCAGCTCGGACATCTGCTGCGAGGCGCGTGAGACCAGGGCGCCCACCGAGTCGTCTGTGGTGTGATGCTCTCGCTCTGCCGTACTCATGATGCGGACACCTCGCCCTTCTTCGATCGGGTGAAACGTGCTGTACGTCGGCCTCGTGCTCTGCCCGGCGCTGCCCGAGGTGCCCTGGACGGGCTGCGAACGAACCTCGAAGTGCAGGGCGGGACTCCCCATGGAGATGTCCGGGCCGCCGTCATCGCGCGACTACCCCGCAACGGCCCCGCCACCCGCTCGGCGGCCAACCCGACGGAAAGGGGCCGGAGTCGATGCTCCATGCGGCGGTACACCGGTGAGGGTGCCGGAGGTCTTGTTGTACGAGGCGAAGTTCGCGACATCCGGGCACTGTTGCGGGCCGGCATGCAAAGGGGCCGGAACCGCCGCTGCGGTTCCGGCCCCGTCGTATTGCACGTCAGTCCTTGAGGACGTCCTTGACCTTCTCCTTGGCCTCGCGGGCATCGCCCTTGGCCTGCTCGGCACGACCCTCGGCGGTCAGCCGCTCGTTGCCCGTCAGACGGCCGGCGGTCTCCTTGAGCTTGCCCTTGGCCTGCTCGCCCTTTGCTTCGGCCTTCTGCTCACCAGACACAGCTGATCACTCCCTGTTCTAGGAAAAAGCCTTACGGAACCCCGTATGACCACTGCGGGCACTCTCAAACAGCAGCTTCGCGGGGGGCAGTGGATCAGGTGACTGCGGACGGCCGTGGAAGAGGCCCCTCTCCGGATGTCACCAGTAGTGTTTCCGGCCTCCGACGGCGTGGCCGGCCGCGCCGAGGATCCAGAGAACCGCTCCGACGATCAACAGGACGATCCCGATGGTCCACAGGATCGAAATTCCCGTCACGAAACCGATGATGAGCAAAATGATGCCGAGGACGAGCATGGTGTCCTCCCACTCGCTTGACGCTTCACAACCAGGGTAGGCGCAAGCCGCATCCTTCAGCCTGTCGAGGCGCGGATCGAAGGGGCGATGACCATGACGGGGATATTCGGCACCCCTCGGGACCGGGGCCGGGGCGCGGTACGGCCACCGAACCGCGCCCCGCTGACGTGGACGAGCTGACGTGGACGGGCGGTGCAGGCATCATGCGATTCCCCTTCCGGTCCCGCAAAACCAGGGGGACGCGGCGCCTTCGGAGCGGCCGACGGCCCACGTACGCCTCCTGGCTGGCCGGAACGCTCAGCGGGACCGGCGTGAGCTCGTCGCCCGATCGCGGCGACGGCACCCGTGTCCTCGTCCTGGCCGGTGAGTTCGACCGCGGGGCCTTGGTGACGCTCCGCAGGGCCTTGGCCGAGAACAAGGCCGGCCCGGCCAAACAGACGATCATCGACGTTTCCGGAGTCGTCCATGCCGACTCCGGCCTCCTACGGCTCCTCGTACAGGCGCACCACCTGCTCCCCCGGTTCACGGTGGCGGGCCCCCTGCCACCCCAGCTGCGTCGGCTCCTGGAGCTGAGTGGCGCAGCCGGGATCCTGCGCATCGCGCCGGATGTCGAAGCGGCGCGCGGTGCTGCGTGAGGCCGGCGCGCCGCTTACCGGTCAGGACCTCGATCAGGACCTCGCCTGGGCACATCCCCGAGTGAGCCACGGGGCCTCGTATCAGGAGGATGAGGAAGGCGGTGTCGCCGTGTGGTCGGGATGGTGGTGGGTGCGGCGCATCGTCTTGAGCCGGGCCTCCAGGAGGTGGTCGCGCCCGTCGGCCAGCTCGTCGACGATGTCGTGTTCCGCCGTGGCGAAGGGTTGGTAGTAGGTCTCGTTGTAGGCCTCGACGATCTGGAACGTCCAGTGGCCCGGGATGACGTTGCGGCCCACGATCTCGCGCTCGATCCGTGCGGCCTGCTGCTCGTGCCCCGCCTCGCGCAAGAGCCGGACCGCGTCGCCCAGCTCGAAGTCGGCGGTCCCGGTCAGCTGGTGGAAGCCGTAGAGGTGGCCACGGGCCCGCTCCGTGGTCTCCAGCGCCTTCGACAGCGCACCCAGAGCGCGCACCGTCTTCTCGTCGACACCGTCCGGGACCTGATGCTCCGGGTCCATCTCACGATTGCTGTCCATGGAGGATCTTCTGCCCCACGGCGCCCTGTCCGAGCGGCCGAGTGGGCCGAGCGGCGTAAGACAACGCGCCGGACGCCTCTGCCATCGTGCTGCTTCCGCTCGGCAGAACTGGGTAAAGTACTAGAAAGTCGACATAAGCCGCGCTCGCACTCTGCTTCACCCCACTCAGAGGGGGGTAGGCGATGGATTCCTGGCTGATCTGGTCGATCGCCGCCCTGCTCCTGGGCGTGGCGGAGATCTTCACGCTCACCGCCGCGCTCGGCCTGCTCGGCGGGGCCGCGCTGATCACCGCGGGGACCGCCGCGCTCGGGCTTCCCCTCCCCTGGCAGTTCCTGGTCTTCGCCGTCGCGGCGACGGCCGGGGTGCTGTTCGTGCGTCCCGTCGCCCTGCGCCGCCTGACCCCACCGCAGAACGAGCGCTTCGGCGTGGACGCCCTGGTCGGCGGAGCCGCCTACGTCACCTCCGAGGTGACGGGCCTGGGCGGCAGGGTACGCATCGGCGGCGAGGAATGGACGGCCCGCGCCTACGACGAGACGCTGGTCATCCCTCCCGGAACGACCGTCGACGTCATGGAGATCAAAGGCACCACCGCGCTCGTCTACCCCCGGGAGTGAGCCATGGAAGCATCGGCGTTCCTCATCGTCGGCCTGCTCCTCGCGGTCTTCGCCGTCTTCACCGTGATACGGGCGGTACGCATCGTCCCGCAGGCCCGCGCCCGCAACGTCGAACGGCTCGGCCGCTACCACCGCACGCTGACCCCCGGACTCAACGTCGTCATCCCCTACGTCGACCGCGTCTATCCGGTGATCGACCTGCGCGAGCAGGTCGTCTCCTTCCAGCCTCAGCCGGTGATCACGGAGGACAACCTCGTCGTCGAGATCGACACCGTTCTGTACTTCCAGGTCACCGACCCGCGCGCGGCCGCCTACGAGATCGCCAGCTTCCTGCAGGCGGTGGAACAACTGACCGTCACCACCCTGCGCAACGTCGTCGGATCCATGGACCTGGAGAAGACCCTCACCTCGCGGGACACCATCAACAACCAGCTCCGCGGCGTGCTCGACGAGGCCACCGGCAAATGGGGTCTCCGGGTCAACCGGGTGGAGATCAAGGCCATCGACCCTCCGCAGTCCATCAAGGACGCGATGGAGAAGCAGATGCGGGCCGAGCGGGACAAGCGCGCCGCCATCCTCGGCGCCGAGGGCCAGCGCCAGTCACAGATCCTCACCGCGGAGGGCGACAAGCAGTCCGCCGTCCTGCGAGCGGAGGGAAACCGGACGGCCGAGATCCTCAAGGCGGAAGGCCAGGCCCGAGCCATCGACGAGGTGTTCCAGGCCGTGCACCGCAACGACCCCGACCCCAAACTCCTCGCCTACCAATACCTCCAGGTACTCCCCCAGCTCGCCCAGGGCCCGGGCAATACGTTCTGGGTGATACCCGGCGAGGTCACCTCCGCCCTCCAGAACGTCACCCGGGCCTTCAGCGAGGTCCTCCCCCAGTCCACGGCCACGCGCGAGGCCCCCTCGGACGATCTGGCCGTTCAGGCGGCGAAAGACGCGGCGAAGGCGGCGGAAGCCGCCGCCGAGGCACTGGCCGACGCCGCGGAAGCCGACAGCGCCCGCACCGGGCCCCCGACGCGGCTCTCGGGCCCAGGCCCAGGCCCGGACCCGGATCCCAGCGCCTGACCCAGGCCACCCGGCTCACATGCGGCCCTTGCACTGGACACGGTGCATGGCCCCCGTTACCAGCCGCGGCCGGCCCCCGCCCTCTCGGGCGTACGGCCGCGCACACCCGCGGCGAGGGCGCCGACGTGCTCGCTACCACGATGCAGCAGATCGGCGGCTCCATCGGTACGGCGCTGCTCACCACGGTCTCGGCGAGCGCCGCCACCGACTACCTGGCCGGCAAGAACCCGAAGGACCCCGCGATCCTCGCGTCTGATGCTCGCCCATCACTCCCTCTAGGCCGGGAAGGTGTGGCTGGCCGAGGAGACTCCCGGCGACGTCTTGACGGTCGCGGCCTGGAGGCCCGCTACACCGGGCGCGGAGCCCGATCCGACGGAGGTCGACCAGCTGCTGGCAGGGGAGGTGGGACCGCCGCACACACTGCTGATACGCGCTCGGCAACAGGGGCACGAGGACAGGGAAGTCGGCACGGCCCTGGTCCGTACGTGCTACGGGATCTCGGCCCCTCCCCTGACCTCGTGATCGCAGTCAGCCCGTCCGAGACGGAGGGGTCGAGCTCGAAGAGCGCGGCTTCGACGGGCTGCACGGGGTGCGGCTCCCCTCCGGAGCGAGCCTGTGGCTCTGCGAACTCAGGCCGCACGACGGCTCATCACGCGCATGACCAACCACCACGGTGCAGGGGTGTAACTGGGTTCCCCACCAGCGGCCTTCCGTTCCGTCCACCGGTCCACCGGTCCAGGATGTCGGAGGGCTTCCGGGCGGCTTCAGCCGACCGTGACGGCCTCCGGTGCCTGCCGCGGCAGGGAGGCGGATGCGGAGGCGGGGCGGCGCGGGCGGGCGAGGAGGACGGCGGCCAAGCCGGCGATCACCCAGACGGTCAGCGTGATCAACGGCCTCAGGGCCCCTGCGCCGTCGAAGAACGCCACGGACCGCACCAGCGAGCCACCGGCGCCGGGCGCCAGCCACTGGCCGATCAACCCGGCCGGCTCGGGCAGCAGCTCGGGGGCGGAGGTCATGCCCGAGAACGCGTTGCCGACCATCATGGAGAGCAGGGCGCCGACCCCTATGCCGGCCGGGCCGATCACTGCCGCGAGCCCGGCCACGGTGGCGCCGACCGCGAGGGCCGTGAGGCCGAGTGCGCCGGCTTCGGCCCACCAGTTTCCGGTGAGCGCGCCGAGCCAGCTGTGGGTGAGTGATGCTGCCACGATGCCGACCAGGCCGGCCGATCCGAGAAGTGCGAGGACTCCGCGGGTACCGCGCAGTCCGAGGAGCGTGATGACGGCGCCGGCCGCGATTCCGGCGAGGGTCATCGGCAGCAGGCTGGAGCCGAGTACGGCGCCGCGTGGATCCTCGGCCGGTGCTGCGACCACATCGGTGATCTGAACCTGCGTGCCCTTGGGGCTCCCCGCGGTTACCGCCTGCTGCAGCAGCTGGGCCACCACCGTGCTCGCGGCCGAGGCGGTCAGCAGCTTCGGGCCCTGCTGGGTGACGACGACCGCGCCGTACACCGTCCGGGTCTCGATGGCTTCACGCGCCGCGGCTTCGTCGGCGTACCGGTGGATGTCGAACGCGCCCGGCTTCTGCTGCAGTTGCTTCTGAACGCCTTCGGCCGCCGCCGCGGGACCCGCGACGCCGATGGGGAGATCGCGCGGTGCGATCCGGCTGGCCGGCCAGGCGAACGCCCACAGCGCAAGGGTCACGAACACCGGGATCAGGACTATGACGGCGATCAGACGCCTGCCCTGCGGCGGGGACGGCGCCGCGGAAGTAGCGGAGGAGGTGGCCATCGAGGCTCCCGAAGTAAAAAGAATGAGCATTCGTTTTAGCTAGATCACTGTGTTGCAGGCTGCGACACTTGTCAAGAATGAATGTTCGTTTTACTTTGGGCGCATGGCTCGCGTATCCCAGGAACACCTCGACGCCCGCCGCCGCCAGATCTTGGACGGCGCCACGCGCTGCTTCAGCCGCCACGGCTTCCACAGCGCCTCGATGCAGGACGTCCTGCGCGAGGTCGGCCTCTCCGCGGGCGCGGTCTACCGCTACTTCACCAGCAAGGACGAGCTGATCGCGGCCATCGCGACCGAGGCTCTCGCCACCGTCCGGGCCGCCTTCGAGCGAGCCGCCGCGGAGCACCCGCCGCCCTTGCCCGACGTCCTCCTCACCCAGACCCTCGGCGACGTGCTGGCCGGAGGGCTGCTGGGCGACGGACCGGGAGCCGGCGACGAGCTCGAGTTTCCCCGGGTGGCCCTGCAGGTATGGGCGGAGACGCTGCGCAACCCCGAGCTGGCCAAGGCGCTGCGCCAGGGGTTCGACGAGATGCACGAGGCCTGGAGCGCGGTCGTCGGGGCCTACCAGGAGGCCGGACTGATGAGGGCCGACGTACCGGCCGACCGCGTGGCGCGCACCTTGATGGCACTGGCGCAGGGGTTCATCGCCCAGCAAGCCCTGTTCGGGGATGTGGAGGTCGACCAGTTGCGGGACGGACTGCGCGGCCTGATGTCCATGACGGAACCCGGGACCGCCTGACGAGGGGACGCGCGGCCCGCGCCATCAGACCTCGATGTCGCCCGAGCGCGAGGGGACGGCGTCGAGCGAGGCGAGCATCGCCCCATCGAGGCTGATCGCGCCGGCGTGGATGTTGGCCCGCAGGTGGTCGGTGTCGGCGGTGCCGGGGATGAGGAGCGTGTGGGGGGTGTGGTGGAGCAGCCAGGCGAGGCCGATCTGCGCCGCCGAGACGTCCAGGGCCTGCGCCGCGGCGAGGACGGCGGGCTCGTCCGCGACCTTGGCCAGACCCGCGTAGGCACCGCCGAGCGGGAAGTACGGGACCCAGGCGATGCCCTCGGCGAGGCAAATCCGCACCATGTCCTCGTCGGCGCGCGACACCAGGCTGTAGGCGTTCTGCACGCAGGCGATGCCCGCCGGGAGGGCCCGGCGCAGGCCGTCGGGGGAGACGCTGCTGAGGCCGATGGCGCCGATCTTGCCCTCGTCGCGCAGGGAGGTCATGACGGCGAGCTGGTCGTCGAGGTCGACGATCTGGTCGCCCTCGGCGCGCAGGCCGGGGCCGTTGTCGGCGCGGCGGAGGTTGACCAGGGGAATCCGCTCGAGTCCAAGGCTCTTGAGATTGGCCTCGACGCCGGCCCGCAGCTGCTCGGGGCGCTGGGCGAGGCGCAGCGGGATGGGCCCGGTGGGGTCGGGTTCGGCGCCGACCTTGGTGACGACCAGGACCTCGTCCTCGGGGCGGAGCGCGGCGGCGATCACCTCGTTGACGAAGCCGCCGCCGTAGAAGTGAGCGGTGTCGACGTGGTCGACGCCGAGCTCGACGGCGTGGCGCAGCAGCGAGATCGCGGCGGCACGGTCCAGGCGCCGCAGCTGCATGGCGCCGTAGCCGATGCGGGAGACCGTGCGGCCCGACAGTGCGCCGGGCCCGCCGGGACGCGCCACCCCGGTGGCGGTGAGCTGGTCGGATCGGTCGGTGGATGCCATGGCGGTCTCGCTCTCATGAGACGATGGAGATAAACGGAGGGACTCCGTTAATGGCCACCGTAACACTAACCGGAGGACCTCCGTTTTGAGTGAGACCCACTCCCCCGCTCCCGGCCGACCGGAGAAGCCGGCCGGACGCCCGGCCCGCGCAGACGCACGGCGCAACCGGGAACGGCTGCTCGTGATCGCCCGTGACGCCTTCGCCGCGACGGACGGCAAGACCACCCTCGATGCCATCGCCCGCGAGGCCGGCGTCGGGATCGGCACCCTCTACCGTCACTTCCCCACCCGCGAGGCGCTCGCCGAGGCCATCTACGCCTCCGAACTCGACGCCGTCGTCACCAGCGCCCCCGCACTGCTTGGCGAACTGCCCCCCGAGGCGGCCCTGAGGGCATGGATGGACCGCTACGCGGCGTTCGTCGCGGCCAAACGCGGCATCACCGACACCCTGCGCGCAGGCTGGGCCGCGGGCACCATCGCGACACCTGCCACCCGGGAGCGGATCACCGCCGCGATCGCGCAGATCCTCGACGCCGGAGCGCAGGCCGGCTCCCTCCGGGCGGACGCGGAGCCGGAGGTGGTCACGATGATGCTGCTCGGCGTCTTCATGTCGACGACCGCCGGCAACAGCCCGGAGCTGACGGGACCGCTGCTGGATCTCGTGGCGGACGCGCTACGGCCTACACCGACGGGCGGACAGCCGCTGGATCGGCCCACTTCGTCGCCGACGTCGTGAAGACCGGCTCGCGCGCCGGGTCGTTCGAGGTGGAGGCCCGGTTCTCATAGGCGTCAACAAACGCGCCTTGTGGACCACTCACAACACGGCGCCACAGCCTCCGCGAGAGAAGGGCACCCAGCAGCGGCCGCGGCGGAGCGCGAGCTGCGATACTGCGCAACTCGCCGCTCGGCTGACATCAACGCAGTTCAGCGCACCCTTCCCCTGGGCTTCAAGCGGGTCGGGGGGAGTTCCGGTGCCGGAATCGGAGGGCCGTCGTAGCCCTTGACCTCGCCGTAGCGGGTGCCGTTCATCCAGTCCTCGCGGAAGCCTGCGATGTCCTCCTGGGAGCGGCCGATCCAGTTCCAGAACATCACGATCTCCTCCTCGAACGGCTCGCCGCCCAGCAGCATCAGGCCGGCGTCCGAGACCGCGCGCAGGGGGAGGTCCGTGCGGCCGCAGCCGAGGTAGAGCATGGCGCCCGGGAGGAGGGGGACGCCGTCGACGTGGGCTTCGCCCGACATCGACAGGACCGCGTACTCGAAGTCCGGGTCCAGCGGGAGCCGGGTTTGCGTGCCCGCCGCCAGGGCCAGGTCCGCGCCGACGATCGGGCTGTACGCGGTTCCGGGCGAGGTCGCCGTGTCCAGGGTGCCCAGAATGACCGTCGCCGTCAGGCCGGGGGCGCTGACCTGGGGGAGGTCCGCGTGGTGCTGGAAGTGCGGGTCCACGTCGCGGTGCGCGTCCGGGAGGGCCACCCACAGCTGCGCGCCGTGCAGGAACCGGGCGTGCGGGCGCGGGCTCTCCTCCGAGTGGCTGATGCCCCGGCCGGAGGTCATCAGGCCGAGCTCGCGCGGGCGGATCGTCTCCAGGCTGCCGACGCTGTCGCGGTGCAGCACCTCGCCCTCGTGGAGCCAGCTGACCGTCTGGAGGCCCGAGTGGGGGTGCGGGGCGACGGCCATGCCGGACTCGTCGGCGATGTCGTCGGGGCCGTAGTGGTCGACGAAGCACCAGGCGCCGACCATGCGGCGGCCCAGGTTCGGCAGGAGCCGGCGGACCTCGGTGGACCCGCCGAGCTTGACGGTGCGCGGACTCAGGAGCTCGCGCACGGGCTCGGCGACGACGAACCCGCGTCCGCCGCAGGTGGAGAGAGCGGGCTGGCGATCGAGATTGCTCATACCGCACAACTTAGTCCCGGCGCAGCCGCCGGGGTCAGGGGAATGTGCGTACGGATCCACGTGTTGAGCAGCCGGACCGAACAGAAAGCGGAACGGCGGAGGGATTCGATGGACGTGACCGACGTGACCGACGTGACGGGCATGACCGACGTGACGGGCGCGATCGACGTGACGGGCCCGATCGACGGGCGCCACGGGTACCTCGAGCACGGGACCGCCGCCGAGCGCTGGGACCGCGGCCGGCTCTTCTTCGAGGCGAAGGAGTACGCGAACGCCGCCCGCGTCCTGCACGGCGTGGCCGCCGAGGCCCCCGAGCTGCTGGCGCCGCGGCTGCTGCTGGCCCGCGCCTACTACCACTCCGCCCAGCTCTCCAAGGCCGAGCGCGAGCTGCGCGCCGTACTGGAGCGCTGGCCCGTGGAGGACTACGCGCAGCTGATGCTCGGGCGGACCCTGGAGCGCCTGGGCCGGGCCGCCGAGGCGGCTCCGTACCTGCGGATCGCCGCCGCGATGGCCGGGGACTTCCCGGAGTAGAGGCGGCCGGGCCGGGTCCGCGGCGGGGCCGTGTGCCCCGGCTCCCACTCTCCCGGCCCCGCCCGTGCGGGACCGGGGCGGTCCCTCGGTTAGCCTGGGGGCAATATGAACCGTCTGACCACGCCCTTCGGCTCCTACGAGCTCGCCCGCTTCCCCGAGGACCCGCGCGACCGGCTCTTCGCATGGGACGCCGCCGACGAGTACCTGCTGCGCCACCTCGAATCCGGTACGGGTGAACGCGGGCCGGTGGATCTGGCCGGCGCCGGGCAGATCACCGTGATCGGGGACCGCTGGGGAGCGCTGACGACGGCGCTGGCCGCGCACCGGCCCACCCAGATCACCGACTCCAGCCTGACCCGCTCCGCCACCATGGCGAACCTGGACCGCAACGGGATCGGCACCGCCAAGGGCACCGTGACCTTGCTGACCACCCAGGACGCGCCGCCGGAGCGGATCGACGTCCTCCTCGTCCGGGTACCCAAGAGCCTGGCGCTGCTGGAGGACCAGCTGTACCGGGTGGCCCCACACGTGCACGCCGGGACCGTCGTCGTCGGCACCGGCATGGTGAAGGAGATCCACACCTCCACGCTGCGGCTCTTCGAGAAGATCCTCGGCCCGACGAAGACCTCCCTGGCAGAGAAGAAGGCCCGCCTGATCTTCTGCACTCCGGGCAACCCGGGTGCGACCCGGCCGACGACCCCCGGCCCGTGGCCGCTGACCTACGTCGTGGACGAGGACGGCGGCTCGGGCGCCGGACTGACCGTCGTCAACCACGCGGGCATCTTCTGCGCGGACCGTCTCGACGTCGGCACCCGCTTCTTCCTCCAGAGCATCCCGACCAATACGGACGGGGCCCGGGTCGTCGACCTGGGGTGCGGCAACGGGGTCGTCGGCACGGCGGTCGCGGTGGCCGACCCGCGTGCCGAGGTCGTCTTCACGGACGAGTCGTACCAGGCGGTCGCCTCGGCCAAGGCGACGTTCCGCGCCAATGTCACGCACGAGCGCGAGCGGGCGGACTTCCTCGTCGGCGACGGGGTGGCGATGCTGGACCCCGGCTCCGTGGACCTGATCCTCTGTAATCCGCCCTTCCACTCCCACCAGGCGACGACCGACGCGACGGCCCTGCGGATGTTCGCGCAGTCCCGCAAGGTGCTGCGGCCGGGCGGCGAGCTGTGGGTGGTGGCCAACCGCCACATGGGGTACCACACGCATCTGCGGCGTCTCTTCGGCAACAGCGAAGTCGCCGCGAGCGAGCCGAAGTTCGTGGTGCTGCGGGCGGTCAAGCGGCGCGAGCAGCCGCGCGGCGCCTAACAGCGCGCACGGCCTGCCGCCCGACCGGCCGTACGCCCCGCACGAGGAGGCCCGCCGGCCCCGGAGACGACTCCGGGACCGGCGGGCCTTCCTGCATCCGGGCGTGAGCGGTGGGCGGGGGCCTCAGCGGTGGGCCGGGAACTCCACCACCTGCTGGTACGTGGGCCGGTTCTGCCAGTTGATCTGCGGATGGGCCAGGCCGCCCACCGGGCGCTGCACGATCGAGTCCGCGCACCACTGGTTGCCCGCGGCGCAGGTCCCGCCGGCCGGGTACACGGCGGCGGGGGTGGCGGCCGCCGCCTGCTTGAGCGTCGCCGTCATCGCGTCCCGGCACGCCGGGAGCGAGCCGCCCCCGCAGTAGGGCCGGGCCAGGGGTCCGGACACCGGGCGGCCGAGCAGGGTCCGCAGGTCCTTGTCCACGTAGCTCCACCAGCCGTACTGGAAGGCCGAGCCGGCGTGCGAACCGGTGGGCCCGTGGCCCGCGTTGGGTGCCTCGTCGATGGTGAGCGAGGCGCGCAGGGCATCGTAGAGCGGGGCCCCGAGGCCGGGCTTGAACTCGGCCTCGACGAGCAGCGGCCACCAGGCGTCCATGATGCGGACGGCGTCCGCGTGCCCGTACGTCCTGGAACCGCGGGTGGTCTCCTTGCGCTCGGTGCCCGCCGCCTGCCACGCGGCGAGCTTGTCGACCGCGGCCGCGACGGCCGGATCGGTGACGGGAGCGCTGCGCAGCACGTCCAGCAGCTCGGGCAGCAGGTTCTCGGCGCGCAGGTCGGTGACCGCCGCGTCGGCCATGGCGCGGGTGAGCCCGGCCCGGGTCACGCCGCCCGCCGCGACGAGCGGTTTGACGCGCTGGTCGAGGAGGTCGCCGCGGTGGACGGAGCCCATCTCGAAGCCGGCCGCACCGTACCCCTTGGCCTGCTTGTTGTTCCAACTGATGTAGTAGTCCTGGCCGATGGACTGCGGATGCTCCGCGGGCGGGGTGTAGGCCGCCGTGTTGGCGACCGGGTCGAAGCCCTGCCACTCGTACTGCTGCGTGCCCAGGACGGGCAGCGCCGCGTCGACTCCGGCCGGACGCACCGGATTCGACCCGCTGTTGTAGTACGCCGCTTCGCGCGAGTCGGCGTAGAACCAGTTGAAGGCGTAGCCGATGTGCTGGGCCGCCTCCTGGAAGGTGCGGGCGTCCTTCACGTACGAGGGGTCGTTGAACATCTGGAAGCCGATGATCGAGTCGGCCTCGTGGCGGTACGTGGAGCGCAGCGCCGTGTAGGCCACGGGCTTGCCCGCGATGGTCGCGCGGTGCGTGACGATGCCGTAGTTGGTGCGCCACACCTGCATCCGGTAGGAGCCGCCCGGGGTGGGATCGGCGACGGAGGACTTCCAGGTGTTGGTGTGTTCCAGCTTCTCCATGGGCGTGCAGGCGCCGCGGTAGAGGTAGGAGGTGCTCGCCTTCGTGGGGGCGCCGCCGCCGGGCTCGCACAGTTCGACGGCGAAGGTGTCGGTGATGTCCTGGCCGGCCGAGGTGGCGCTCCAGGCGTAGTCCTGCCCGCGCCCGAGCTGTACGTACATGCTGACGCCCGCGAAGGAGGCGCCGCGCGCGCTGATGCCCGGGCCCTGGAGCTCCTGGAGCATGAGGAGTTGGGGCGCGAGGTAGCCGGTCTGCGGGCCGAAGACGGCGACCGGGTGGCCGCTCGCGGTCTTCGCGCCGGAGACGAGCAGGGCGTTGGACATGCTCTGCTTCATCGGTTTGGGCGGGGCGGCCGCGGCGGCGGTCGCGGCCGCGCCCGTACGGTCGTACACGAGCTGCTCGGCGGTGACGGAGCCGGCGTCGGGCAGGGCCGTGCCCCGGGGGTCGGCGGGCTTCTGGGCGTAGGGGAAGCTCGTGCCGTCGTGGACGGTGAGCACGGCTTCCGGGTCCTCGCGTTCGCGGAAGGACTCCCAGACGCGGGTGCCCTCTTCCAGGCCGTACGTCTGCTGCGCGGACAACAGGGAGAGCGCGGCCTGCACTTCGCCGCCTCCCCCGCCTCCGAACAGGCCGCCCACGACGGAGGCGAGGGCGATCAGGTCGGTGAGCTTGAAGGGCTGGATCTCCCCCGCGTTGGTGATCGAGTTGATGTGGCCGGTCAGCACGTACTCGCCGGGGAAGTACCGGCCGTTCTTGGACTGGACGCGGTAGGCGTTGATGCCGTCGATGTAGGCCTGGGCGTCCTCCATCGCGAGGCGCCCGCGCTCGCCCTCCGTGCGGATCCGGTCCACCTGCGCCTGGAGGTCCGCCTCGGTGTACGGGGCCTGCGGCCAGAACTGCTGCTCCAGGCCCTGGTTGGCGAGGGCGCCGCCGGCGAAGGGGGTGAGGTCGCCCCGGCCGACGTGCCGGAAGAGGTCCATCTGCCAGAGCCGGTCCTGGCCGGCCGCGTAGCCGGCACCGAAGGAGGTCCCGTAGCGGGTGGTGCCCTTGATGTGCGGGACGCCGCTCTTCTTGTCCCGGGTGATGGTGACGTCGGAGCGCGGGCTCGTGGTGGACTCGACCTGGTCGGCCGGGACGCCGAAGGAGGCGTCGTTGAAGAAATCGTTGAGCTTGGCGTCGGTGAGGCCGGGGTAGCCGGCCACCAGGGAGTCGTAGCGCGCCAGTTGATCGGAAGTGTGCGCGGGCAGCGTGCCGAAGGCCTTGTGGGCGAGGATCTGGGCGAGGGTGGCGTTGCCGCTCTGGCCCGGCGGCAGGATGTCCGCGCACTGCTGTCCGCAGTAGTCGGCGTAGTCGGCGATCGGGAGCGGCCCAGCCGGGGCGCCGGCCCCGGAGGCCGCCGAGGCCGCCGAGGCCGCCGAGGCCGCCGAGGCCGCCGGGGTCAGCAGGGCCGCTCCGAGGGCGATGAGTGCGGTGGCGACGGCAGTTCTCGTGCGGGCTTTCGTGCGCGTGGTGGGGCGTCGCATGCGTGCTCCTCCGTGGGGGGCAGGAACCGGTCACGGGGAGGGTACTGGCAGGTGCTACCACTCAGTAAGATGAACGACCGTCACTTTTGCCCGCGGCGAAAAATCCGTTGCCGCGGCGAGGCCTCCCGGGTGAAGCTCCCTGACATGTCACGAAGCACCGCAGGGACCACTGCGCGCACCCCGCGCGGCGTCGCCGACCTCTTCACCGCCGACGGCCGCCTGACGGCCGTCCCGCGCAAGGCGGCCCGCCGCGAACAGCTCCTCACCCACCTCACCGAGACCCTCTTCGCGGCCGACCGCGCGTACACCGAGCCCGAGGTGAACGGACTGCTGCGCACGGTCCACGAGGACTGCGCGGCGCTGCGGCGGTACCTGGTCACCGCCGGGCACCTGACCCGCACCCGCGACGGCTCCGGCTACCGGCGGGCCACGACCACCCTGTAATGGGTCGTCAGCCGGCCGTCCTCGCCGATCACGTGGAAGGCCACGGCCGGCGGCTCGTCCGTGTGGACGTACTCGCTCGCCCCGGACGCCGCCTCCCACGGGAGACGGGTCGTGGACACCACGCCCGGCGCCGCGAGCAGCGGCCGCCCGGCGAAGGTGGTCGCCGCTCCCGTGTGGGCGTGCCCGCACAAGAAGGCCGTGAGGTGCGGATGCCGTGAGGCCAGCTCCGCCAGCCGCTCCTCGCCGAACTGCCGGATGCCGTCGACGTACGGGATGTGCAGCGGGACGGGCGGGTGGTGGAAGGCGACCAGGACGGGCACCTCGCGCGGGGTGCCGGCGAGCACCCCGTCCAGCCAGGCGAGCGTCGAGTCCTCCAGGTGGCCGCGGTGTTCACCGGGTACGGACGAATCGCACACGGCGAGGACGAAGCCGTCGCCCCGCAGCACCTGGTCGACCGGGGCCGCGGACGGGCGCTCCTCCCCCAGCAGGCCGCGCCGGAAGGCGGCGCGGTCGTCGTGGTTCCCGGGGCAGACGATCAGCGGATGGCGGGAGCCGAGGGCCTTGCGCGCCTCCTCGTACTCCTCCGGGCGCGCGTGGTCGGCGATGTCCCCGCTCACCAGCACCGCGTCGAGCGCGTACGGGAGCCCCTCCAGGTAGTCCATGACGACGCGGGTCCGCTCGGCGGCCCGCTCCCCGCCGTCGAGGTGGACGTCGCTCAGGTGGGCTATCACGATCACGGGCGGTGGCTCCTTCGGTCCGGAAGCTTGGGATTGTATGCCCGGGCACCGCCGCCGCGACGGTGAGGTGGCCCCCGAGATGGACGCCCGGGTACAGGCACGGTTCCCGTCCGAGCGCGCCGCCGGCATCCACGGCGCCGACCACGTCATCGACGGCGGCGCCCTCGAGGCCGGCTAGCGCACGCCGTGTTGCGGCGGCCGGGCCTCACCTCCTCTCCGCCTCCAGCAGCCTCAGCGCTTCCAGGGCCACGGCGCTGCCCCTCGCGACCCCGTCGGCGACCACCTGCCGGTGCGGGTCGTAGCCGCCGGTCGCCTCCTCGTCCACGAGCTCGTCCGCGTTCGCCCCGTCCACCACCAGGACCCCGCCCGCGGTCAGTCCGCGCAGCGAGGCCGTCACGAGCAGCGCGGAGAGCTCCATCTCGATCGCCGCGACCCCGGCCTTCCCGTACGCCGTGAAGGGGATCAGGCCCGGCTGGAAGGCGGCGCGCGTCCAGACGATGCCGCGGTGGTGCGGTGCGCCGGCCTCGCGCGCCGCCCGCTGCAGGGCCAGTACCGCCTCGGGGGCGGACACCGCGGGATACTCCGGCGGCAGCAGCTGGCCCGTCACCCCGTCGTCGCGCACCGCCGCCTCCGCGATCACCAGGTCGCCGTCGGCGATCCCGGGGCGGATCGCCCCCGCCGTACCGAACCTGATGAAGGTGCGCACGCCCGCATCGGCGAGCTCCCGGAAGAGCAGGATCGCCCCGGGGGCGCCGACCCCGTGCGAGGCGACCGTCACCGGGAATCCGCGCCAACTCCCCGCGAACACGCGGAATTCGCGGTGATGGGACACCTCGACGGCGTCTTCCAGCAGGTGCGCGACGGTTTCGGCCCGCGCCGGGTCCCCGACGACGAGCGCGGAGGCCGGCAGGCCGGTGCGCGGGATGCGGGTGAGGGGCAGCAGGTCCTGCGTCATACGGCAGCTCCATGAGTACGGGCGGCACGGCGGCGGCCCGCCGTGGTGAGGAAGAGGGCCGCGAGCGTGACGACGTACGGTGCTGCGTCCGTGGCCTGCTGCGGGAGGCCGAGGCCCTGCAGGCGGAAGCCGACCGCCTCGGCGACGGCGAACAGCAGGGCCGCGAGCAGGACTCCGATGGGTGCGGCCCGGCCGAGCATGACGGCTACCACGGCGATCCAGCCGCGGCCGGCGGTCATGTTCTCGGAGAACAAAGTGACATTTCCGAGTGCTAGTTGGGCCCCCGCCAGACCGCAGAGCGTACCGGCGGCCAGGACCGCGCCGTAGCGGTACTTCGCGGGATTCACTCCCAGGGTCGCGGCGGCCTCGGGCGCTTCGCCGACACCGCGCAGCCGCAGCCCCAGCACGTGGCGGGAGAGCTTGAAGGCGGTGAGGGCCACGGCCGCCCAGGCGAGGTAGGCGAGCGGTGACTGCCCGCCGATCAGCGGAAGTCCGGCCAGCGCGGGGTCGTCGAAGGTGCCCCGTACCCCGAAGACCGTACGCAGCAGGAAGCCGGTGAGTCCGAGGGCGAGCAGGTTCATGGCCACGCCCAGCACCACGGCGTCGCCGCGCAGCGTCACCGTGCCGACGGCCAGGATCAGGGAGTACGCGGCGGCGGCGAGCGCCGCCGCGAGCACTCCGAGCCACGGACTGCCGGTGAACCAGCTCGTGGTGACCGCGCTGAAGCAGCCGATCAGCATCATGCCCTCGAGGCCGATGTTGAAGACACCGGCCCGCTCGCAGATCGCCCCGCCGAGGGCGGCGAGCAGGATCGGGGTGAGAGCGCGCACGACCGAGAGGAGGAGGTCGGTTTCGAGGGACATCAGGCGACCTTCACGTTCTTGTTCTCGTCCTCGGCCTTGTTCTCGTCCTCGGCGCTGTGGCCGGGGCTGCTCTTCTCAGTGATCCCGTCGGGGCCGTGCCCGGTGCCGCTCCGCGTCGCCTTCTCCTCGGCTTCCCCGGAGCGGCCGGGCCGCCGGAGCATCCGCGGCCGCGAGGCGAGCAGGACGATGACCAGGGCCTGCAGCACCTGGGTCAGCTCCCGCGGCACCTCGGTGGCCCGCTCCATGCTCAGGCCGCCGACCTGCAGGACCGTGAAGAAGAGCGCCGCGAGCACGGTGCCGAGCGGGGCGGCGTTGGCGAGCAGCGCCGCGGTGAGTCCGGTCCACGTGTAGCCGGGTGCGGTGAGCGCGCCGTCGAGGAAGCGGTGCGGGAAGCTCAGCGTCCCGATCGCCCCCACCAGGCCCGCGAGGGCTCCGGAGGTGCCCATCAGGCGCAGCGTCAGCCGGGCCCGGTCCACGCCCGCGTAGGCGGCGAACCGGGGTCCCAGACCGGTCATCCGGACCTCGTACCCGGCACTGGTGCGCGTGTCCACGAAGAAGTGGACACCGGCCGCGGCGACCACGAGGAGCAGGCCGGCCGTCACCGTGGTCGAGCCGAGCGCGGGCAGCGCCACGCCCTCGGGCAGTCTGCGCGTCTGGGGCAGGCTGGAGCCGGGCTCCTTCAGCGGGTACCGCGCCAGGTAGGAGGCGAAGGAGACCGCGGGGTAGGACAGCAGCAGGCTGCTCACCAGCAGCGGTACGCCGAGCCGGGTCTCGCACCCGGCGGCGAGCATGGCGTACGCGGCTCCGGCCGCCATCCCGGCGAGCAGGGAAGCGACGACGACGAGCGGGGCGGGGAGCGGCGCGTAGAGCCCGGTGACCGCGGCGGCCAGGCCGCCGAGCACGAGCTGTCCGTCGCCGCCCAGGTTGATCAGTCCGCCGCGCAGCGGCACGGACAGGGCGAGGGCCATGCCCAGGACGCTGGTGCCGGTGGTCAGCGTGGCGCCGAGGCCGTCGGCGCCCAGGGAGCCGCTCAGGACGGCCCCGTAGGCGGTGAACGGATCCGCCCCGGTCGCCGCCAGGAGGACCACCCCGACGAGGAGGGTGACGGCCACGGAGATCAGGACGGGTGAGCGCACGGCCGACACGAGGGCGGCACGGACGGAGCGGGTGGAAAGGGCGGAGCGGGTGGGAGGGGCGGAGCCGGCGGGAGGCTCGGAGCGGGTGGGCAACGTGCTCATGTCAGGCCCCCGCTCCGGCCATGGCCAGGCCCAGGGTGCGTTCGTCGGCGTCGTCCCGGCTGTAGGAGGCCGAGATCCGGCCCTCGTATATCACCAGGATCCGGTCCGACAGGCCGCGGACCTCGCTGAGTTCCGCCGAGACCAGGAGGACCGCGTGACCCGCGTCCCGGTAGGCGGTCAACTGGTCGTGGATCTGCTGGACGGCGCCGATGTCCACACCGCGCGTGGGCTGCTCCACGAGCAACAGCGGCGCTCCGTGGGCGAGTTCCCTGCCCACCAGCAGCTTCTGGAGGTTGCCGCCGGACAGTGCGCCCGCCGGGGCGGCGGGTGAGGGGGCCTTGATTCCGTAGCGTTCGATCAGGGTGCGGGCGTGCGCGCGCAGGGCCGCCGGGTGCAGCAGTCCCCGCCTGGTGGCGAGCGAGCGCCGGTGGTGCCCCATGGCCAGGTTCTCCGCTACGGAGGCGGCCGGCGCGGTGCCGACGGCCGCGCGGTCCTCCGGTACGTAGGCGAGGCCCGCCGCCCGGCGGGCGGCCGGGGACGCGTGGGTGATGTCCTGCCCTGCGAGCTCGACCCGGCCGGCGCCGACGGGGCGCAGGCCGGCGAGCGACTCGATCAGCTCGCTCTGGCCGTTGCCCGCGACGCCGGCGATGCCGACGATCTCGCCGGCCCGTACGGTCAGGTCCACTCCGCGGACCCCGGCGACGTTCAGGACCACCTCGCCGGGGGTCCCCGGCTCGCTGACGCGGTCCAGCTCCACGCGGCGGCCGGTCATGGCCTCGGCGATCTCGGCCGCGGTGGTGTCGGCGGTACGCAGCCGCGCGGTGACGCGGCCGTCGCGCAGTACGGTGACGCGGTCGCTGCCCTCCAGCACCTCGTGCAGCTTGTGCGTGACGATGATCACCGAATGCCCCTGGGCGGCAAGCGACTTGAGGACGGCGAACAGCCGGTCGGCCTCGTCCGGCGTGAGGACGGCCGTCGGCTCGTCGAGGATCAGGACGCGGGCGCCGCGGTGCAGCAGTTTGAGGATCTCCACCCGCTGCCGGACGCCGACGGGCAGGTCGCCGACCCGGGCGTCGGGGTCGACGGGCAGCCCGTGCTCCCCGGCGAGTTCGCGGACGCGCCGGCGCGCGGCGGCCCGGTCGAGGAGGCCGAACCGGCGGGGTTCGGCCCGGAAGACCACGTTCTCGGCGACGGTCAGCGAGTCGAAGAGCCGGAAGCTCTGGTGGACCATGCCGAGTCCGGCGGCGATCGCGTCCGCCGGGTCGGAGAAGGCCACCTCGCGCCCGTGGATGCGGATCGTGCCGGCGTCCGGTCGCTCCATGCCGTAGAGGATCGACATCAGCGTGGACTTCCCGGCGCCGTTCTCCCCCATCAGGGCGTGGATCTCGCCGCGCCGGACCCGGAGGCCGACCCCGTCGTTCGCGAGCGTCGCGGCGAACCGCTTGGTGATTCCGGTGAGTTCGACGACCGTGTCGTCAGGGCTACTTGGCGGCGGGGTCATCGACCTTCAGCTCCCCGGAGACGATCTGGTCGCGCAGCCGCTTCACCTGGTCCAGGACCGGGGCGTGCTGGGCTATGACGCACTGGGAGTCGGCGACGCCCGGCTCCAGGCCGGTCAGGCTGATGCCGCCCTCCTTGAGTCCGTACGAGACGATCTGGCCGCCCTTGCCGCCCAGGACCTGCTGGATGCCCTTCTCCACGGCGACGTCGGTCTTCTTGATCACGTTGTCGACGACGGTTCCGGGCGCCGAGACGCACTGGTTGACGTCCACCCCGTAGGCGAAGACGCCCTTGGCCTTCGCCGCCTCGAAGACCCCGTAGTTGCCCGCGGCGGCGGCGGCCATCAGCTGGTCCGTCCCGGCCGAGATCAGCGAGCTCGCCTGCTCCTTGGCGCGGGCCGAGTCGTTGAAGGGGGACTGGCCTCCGACGAAGCGGGTGGTCGCCTCGGCGGCGGGTGCGGTCTGCTTCGCCCCGGCGGCGAACGGGTCGCTGTACCGCCGGAACTGGGGCGTGTCGAGCACGTCGACGGCCCCGACCTTGCCGCTCTTGCTGAGCAGTCCGGCCTCGGCACCGGCGAGGTACACCCCTTCGTGCTCGCGGAAGACGGCGCAATCGACGTTCGGATACGTCTGCTTGGTGCAGGCGTCGACCACCAGGAACCGCTGCTGCGGATGGGCCTCGGCCTGCTGGGCGACCAGGTCGGCGAACTCGAACCCCACCAGGACGATCACCTGCGGCTTCGCGTCCACCGCGGCCTGGACGTTCTGCTGCCGGGAAGCCACGTCGGTGGATTCGTAGACCTTGGAGCTGCCCGAGTTCGCCTTCGCCGCCGCCTTCAGGCCGTCCACGGACAGCTTGAGGAACTCGTTCTGTCCCACCGCGTCCGGGGTGACGAGGGTGAACACCGGGCCGCCGGCGCCCTGTCCGGACTCCTCCTTCTTCGCCGCGGCGGCGTTGCAGCCGGTGGCGAGCAGGGCTCCTCCCGCCACGGCGGCGGCGAGTCGAAGGGCGCGGGTACGGGATCTCCGGGACATGGAGGTGACCTTCCAGAACGGTACGGACGTACGGGGGTACGGATGTACGGGGATACGGGAGCAGGGAGCAGGGGGCACTGAGCACGGGGGTGCGGGGACGCGGGTGCATCGGCACGGGGTGCACGAGGCGGGCGGCGGCCGTTCGCATGTGAACGGCGCACGACATCGATGAAATCGATGTGAAATCAGACGGGTCGGGAAGAGGGCCCGTCAGGCGTCAGACGCAGGGCGAAAGGGTGCGCTCAGCCGCGACAGGCGTCGCTGGAGCACCGGCCGTAGTCGAGGTAGCGGCGCAGCGTCAACAGCATGTGCGCTCTCCCCCTCGGACCACCGGCGTGCAACAGTTCGTTGAAGCCAGGAGAGTAACACCGGTCCGCGCACGACCGCTCCGCCGTCTCGAACTCTGGTTCCCGCGGCTGCTGTACGGTGACGCGCACCCCTCCCCCCTTCCTCCCCCAAGCCTTTGGAGTGCACAGCCATGACCAGGGAACTGCGTGCCGTCGAGTGGGCCGGAGACGCTCTCGCGCTGATCGACCAGACCGCTCTGCCGCACCGCAAGGAGGTGCTGCGCGTCGCCGACGTGGACGCTCTGGTGGACGCGATCCGGCGGCTCGTGGTGCGCGGAGCCCCGGCGATCGGCGCCGCCGGAGCCTACGGCGTGGCCATCGCCCTGCTCCAGGGCGAGCGCGAACGCTGGGACCGCACGCGGATACGCGCCGAGGTCGCCCGGATCCGGGAGGCCCGGCCGACCGCGGTCAACCTGGCCGTGTCCGTGGACCGGGTGCTGGCGAGGCTGGACGAGGGTGTGACGGCGGTCCTGGCCGAGGCCGTCGCCGTGCAGCGCGAGGACGTGGAAGCCAACCGCGCCCTGGGCGCGCACGGCGCGGACTGGCTGCAGAAGCGGCTCGACGTGGACCGCCCGCTGCGCATCCTGACGCACTGCAACACCGGTGCGCTCGCCACGGCCGGCTGGGGCACGGCGCTCGGCGTGATCCGTGAACTGCACGCCCGGGGAGGGCTGGAGACGGTGTACGCCGACGAGACCCGGCCCCTCCTGCAGGGGTCCCGGCTGACCGCCTGGGAGTTGGCCGAGGAGGGCATCGCGCACTACGTCCAGGCCGACGGCGCGGCAGCCGGCACCATCCTGCGGGGAGAGGTGGACGCCGCGGTGGTGGGCGCCGACCGGATCGCCGGGAACGGCGACACCGCGAACAAGGTGGGTACGGTCGGCATCGCCCTGGCGTGCGCCCATGCGGGCATTCCCTTCATCGTGGCCGCGCCCACCACGACAGTGGACCTGGCGACCGCGAGCGGCGATGACATCACCATCGAACTGCGCGGCGAGGAGGAGGTGTTGGAGTGGGGAGGCATCCGCACCGCACCGCTCGGCTCCCGCGGGCACAACCCGGCCTTCGACGTGACTCCGGGCAGCCTGGTGACGGCGCTGGTCACCGAACGCGGCGTACTGGAGGTGTCGGCGGGCGAGCTCCCGGCGGATCACCTGGCCTGACCGGCCGGTTCCGGAAGGGACGGCCCGTAGGGCGCTCCCGCGCGGGGAGCGCCCTTGAGGGGCGGCGGACGGCGTGCGGGGTCAGCCCGCCGCCAGCTCCAGTTCCAGGAGCCATTCCACGATCTCGGTGTGGTGGCGGGCCTGCCGGGGCGAGTCTCCCCACGCGTACAGCCCGTGCCCGGCCACGACCACGGCCGGCATCCGCGGGTCGCGGGCGGCCTCCAGGCGGTCGCCCAGTTCGCGCATGTCCTGGCTGTTGGCGATCACGGGCAGGGTGACCTCCTCGCCCTCGGCGGGATGGCCGAGGCCCTTGAGCATCTCCAGGTCCTTCAGGACGATGCCTCCCGGCTGCCTGCGCCCCATGAGTACGGAGGCGACCGTGTGCACGTGGACCACAGCGTTCGCACCCGTCAGCAGGGCCACGCGAGCGTGCAGCTCCGCCTCGGCGGACGGCCTGCCCCCGCTCACCGCCGCTCCCCGTTCGTCGACCACCACCACGTCCGCGGCGTCGAGTTCGCCCTTGTCGTGGCCGCTCGCCGTGACCGCCAGCCGGAACGGCTCGCGGGACAGGAGTGCCGAAAGGTTGCCGGAGGTACCGCGCATCCAGCCGAAGGAGGCGAAGCGGGCCGCTTCCGCCGCCAGTACCGCCCCCGCCTGTTCCAGCCCGGTCACCGTCGTCACGCTCGCGCTCACGCTCCGCTCCCCACTCCACTGATGTCCTCGAAGGTCCCGGCCTCCGGATGGTCCTGCACGCCCTGCTCGTAGTACGGCTCCCCCGGCCGCCGCACGCCCACCGCCCGCCATCCCGCCGCCCGCGCGGCGTCCAGTTCGCCCGCCCGGTCGGAGAGGAACAGCAGCCGGTCCGGGGAGATCCCGGTGTCCGCGGCGATCGTGCGGAAGGACCCGGGCTCCTGCTTGGGGCCCGCGTTCTCCGTGTCGTACCAGCCGCTGACGAGCGCGCTCAGGTCTCCCTCCGCGCTGTGCCCGAACCAGGCCCGCTGGGCGGCGACCGATCCGGACGAGTACACGTACAGGGCCGCGCCCGCCGCGTGCCAGCGCCGCAGTGCGGGCACCACGTCGGCGTAGAAGTGCGCGACGAGCTCCCCGCGCGCGAACCCCTCGGCCCACAGCACGCCCTGAAGGGTCTTCAGCAGCGTCGCCTTGCGGTCCTCGTCCAGCCAGGCGTTCAGCACCCGCACGATCCGCGCCGGGTCCGCGTCCGGCTCGCCCAGCTCCGCCCGCACCTGGTCGAGCGCGCGGGCCACCTCCGGTTCCCCGGACCGCTCGGCGATCAGGGCGGCGAACCGCTCGCGGGCGTAGGGGTAGAGCACGTCGACGACGAAGCCGGTGGAGCTCGTCGTCCCCTCTATGTCCAGGACGACGGCGTCCACGGCACGGCTCACGCCGCGTCCTGCGCCGTGATCGTGTCGAAGTCGGGGAAGCGCTGCGCGATCCCGCTGCCGGTGAAGGATCCGATCCAGCCGTCCTCCTCGTGGAAGAAGCGGATCGCGGTGAAGGCCGGCCGGGTGCCCATGTCGAACCAGTGCGTGGTCCCCTTCGGCACACCCAGGAGGTCCCCCCGCTCGCACAGCACCGCGTGGACCTCACCCGCCACGTGCAGGTAGAAGATGCCGGAGCCCGCGACGAAGAAGCGCACCTCGTCGTCGTCATCGTGCGTGTGCTCCTGGAGGAACTTCTCCCGCGCGGCCTTCGCCTTCCCGGCGAAGCCGGGGTCGTCGTCGGGGTGCAGGGCGACCACGTCGACGGTGGCGAAGCCCTCCTCCTCGGTCAGCCGGTCGATCTCGGCACGGTAGGCCGCGAAGACGGCCTCGCTGCCGGCGTCCGCCGCGAGGTCGTCGCGTACCGGCCACTGTTCGTAGCGGATGCCGATCGGCGCCAGTGCGGCGGCGATCTCGGCGGGATCGGCGGTACGGCGTACGACGGTCTCGGGGCCGGTCTCCGGCCAGGTCGTCAGCAGCGTCACGGAATGCTCCAGGGTGGAAGGGGCGGGGTGACGGGGGTGCGGGCCCCTGGCCCCGGGCCGATTCTCGCTCCTGGTTGTTGCCACAACATGGCGGCTGCATGGCAGGTCCGACGGGCGTGGAGGGCGGCCGGCGGGCCCGGTGGCCGTACGGGGGACACCGGGGCGCCCCGTACGGGGAACACGGGGCCCGCCGACACCGTTGCACCGAGCGAGGGGCCGAGGCCGTATCGACGGACGGCACGCTCAAGCAACGACGTACTCATGCAGGAGGACTGCTTTTCATGACCGACCGGCCCTTGACGCTCATGGCAGTACACGCGCACCCCGACGACGAGGCCACCAGCACCGGAGGGGTCCTCGCGATGTATGCGGCGGAAGGCATCCGCACGGTGCTGGTGACGTGTACCGACGGCCGCTGCGGTGACGGACCGGGGGGTACGAAGCCGGGTGCTCCCGGGCACGATCCGGCGGCCGTCGCCTCTATGCGGCGCAAGGAGCTCGAGGAGAGCCGTCACGTGCTGAAGATCAGCGATCTGGAGACGCTCGACTACGCCGACTCCGGGATGATGGGCTGGCCGAGCAACGAGGCCCCCGGAGCCTTCTGGCAGACCCCGGTCGAGGAGGGCGCGGCCCGGCTCGCGGAGCTCATGCGGCACTACCGGCCCGACGTGGTCGTGACCTACGACGAGAACGGCTTCTACGGCCACCCCGACCACATCCAGGCCCACCGCATCACGATGGCGGCACTGGAGCTGACCGAGCTGACGCCGAAGGTGTACTGGACGACGATGCCCCGCTCCGCGATGCAGCGCTTCGGGGAGATCATGCGCGAGTTCGGCGAGGACATGCCGGAGCCGGATCCCGCCGAGACCGCCGCGCTGGCCGAGATCGGCCTCCCGGACGAGGAGATCACCACCTGGGTGGACGCCACCCCGTTCAGCGGCCAGAAGTTCGATTCACTGGCCGCTCACGCCAGCCAGGGCGAGAGCATCTTCTTCCTCAAGATGGGCAAGGAGAGGTTCGGCGAGCTGATGGGCGTGGAGACCTTCGTCCGCGTCAAGGACACCACCGGCGCGCCCGTACCCGAGACCGACCTCTTCGCCGGCCTGCGCTGACCGGCCCCGCCCACCCCACGGCGGCGCGACATCCGGTAGTCCCGGCGCAAGACGGGGCGCCGGGCCCTGCCGGGCACCGGAAGGGCTTCGCCCGCCCGTCCCGGGGGTAAAGGACGCGGACACCGGCGCGACGGGGGCCACGGCGCGGAGGACGGGGGGGACACGGGTGCGGGAACGGACGGCAGTGCGGGAACAGACAGGAGTGCGGGAACAGACAGGGGCGCGGGCGTCCACGGGACCGCAGGGCGCGGGATGACGGCTCCGGGCCCGGGCGGCCCGGGCCCGTCCGGGGGCGTGGTGACCCGGGTACGCACGGCTCTGGCCGGGCTCGGGGGCGTACTGGGGATCCTAATCGGAATCTACGCCGACGAGGCCCGTACCGCGCTCGCCTGGGCGGGGGCGCACGCCGTCGCGCCGGCCGGTGTCGCGCTCCTCGCCGCGGGCGCCGGCTTCGGCCTCGGGTGGTGGAGCGGCGGCGGGGCGGGTGCGCGCGGCCGGGACGCGGGGCCGGTGGTGGCCGAGGGCTCCTTCGAGATCAGCGCCGACGACTTCGAGGTGGACCTGCCCGCGGACCACATGGTCTTCGGCCGCCGACTGCGCTACCTGGAGCGGGCCACGGCCTCGCGCGACCTGGTGGTCCTGTTGCACGGTCTGGGCACGGACGCCTCGGAGTTCCGCCCGTACATGGCCTCGGCCCGGCCGCACACCGTCGCGTTGACGGCGTTCGGCCACCATCCTGAGGAGGCGCGGGACGCGCGCTACCGGCCGATCGGCCTGGCCACGCACACCGAGTTGATCGCGGGCGCCATCAGGGCGCTCGCCCGGCGCCACCCGGACAAGCGGCTCGTGCTCGTGGGGTTCTCGTACGGGGCCGACACGGTGCTGCGCCTGGCCGAGCAGTGGGCGGAGCATCCGGAGCAGCGGCCCTCGCTCGCGGGGGTGCTGCTGCTGGATCCGAACATGAACCGGTCCACCCTCCCCGTCACCAGGTCCCTGGCCGGGCTGGACCTGGCCGATCCGGCGGCCGCGTTGCGCGGGATCGTGGCGGGGACCCGGGACCTGGACGGCCTCGCGAACGTCTGCGACTACCTGCACCGGATCGCCGCGAAGGACCTGGCGCAGGTGTGCCGGTACGCCGCCGAGGTGTGGGAGGACGCGGAGGAAGTGGGCTGCTACGAGCGGTTCGTGCGCCGGTGCGAGCGGCTGCGGTCGGTGTGCGCGGGTCCGGTGCGGATCCACTTCTCCACGCGCTTCGAGACGCACTTCAACGATCTGGTCGCGGATGCGCGGCGGCGCGGCGTGCGGGGGGTGTTCGACCTGCGGCGGACCGATCACTTCGCGCTGTGCGCGGAGCCGGCGCTGCGCCCCCAGGTGGAGGCCCTGGTGACGGGGTCACCAGCCCCCGCTCCCGAGGTGTGAGCGGGGGGACGAACGTAGCCGACGGGCAGTGTGCGGCCGTGCTCGTCAGGCGTCGGCGAAGAGGGGGTCGTACGGCGTGCCCGCGCGACGGCCGGCCATGAAGGAGAGGAAATCGCCGACGAAGGCGCTCTTGCCGTACGCGCCGTCGGCGGTGGTGAGGTCGCGGTGGAAGGCGGTGCGGAAGAGGGTCCGGTACTCCTCGGCGTCGATGCTCCCGTTGCCGTCCTTGTCGGTGGCGTCGAAGAGGACCTCGGCAACGCGGATGAGCGCGGGTCCCGCGAGGGAGGGGACGGCGGTGGCGTACTCCTCGGCGCTGACGCGGCCGTCGCCGTCCGTGTCGAGGGCTGCCTGGAGTTCGCGCCACCAGGCGGCGAAGGCATCGTAGAGCCGGGTCTCCTCGGGTTCGTCCAGGTCGAGGCGGGTGGAGAGCTCGCGTGCCATGGCGGCGAGGTCGGGCCAGTCGAGGTGGCCGTCGCCCGTCTGGTCCAGTACCCGGCGGAAGAACTCCTCCGCCGGGCGTCGGTTCTCCTGCGTTCCCCTCGGCGGTGCCGGTGCGGAGTCGGCCTCGCCGCCGAGCGGTGTGAGGAGGCGCAGCAGGGCCGATGCCCGCTTCATCCGGGCGCGCAGGGCGGCTACGGTGCGGGCGCGGGGATCATCGCTGTCGGGGGAGAGCGAGAGGGCTTCGATGATGCTCTCGGCGTTGATCCAGCCCGCGGGCAGGAACCGGGTGAGCCCGGCCGCGAGGTAGGCGCCCTGCATGAGGGTCGCGGCGCCCGGCATCTCGGGCAGGCCGGCCCGGCGGCGGTAGGCCTCGGGGAGCGAGGCGACGGTGATCGCGCCCAGGAGCGGACCGACCACGGCGCGGCCGGCCGCCCACAGCGTCGGCGCGCCGTCGAGCAGCGCGGGAGCGGGAAGGTGGTCGAAGAGCCGGTAGAGGATGATGCGGGCCGCCTCGGTGTTCTCCAGCTCGTTCTCGACGACCCGGTCGAAGTACCGCCAGAAGTCGTTGAGGTCCTCGGGGAGTTCCGCGGCGTCACCGTCGAGCGCGGCGAGGTACGCACGGAACTCGGCGTACATCTGCTCCATCGTGTCCCGCTCGAGCGGCTGGCCGCTCAGCCGGCACATGGTGACGGCGCTCTCGAAGAGGGTGGCGACCACCCAGGCCCGGGTGGCGCGGTCCATCGCGTCGTAGGCACGGCCACGGGCGTCGGATCCGCTCATGCGGGAGTGCAGCCGGTTGAGCCGGGCGGCCTCCCGCTCGCGTTCCGCCGGGTCGGCGCCGAACATGCGCCGCATGCTGAGGAAGGTGTTGCGCAGTCGGCGCCAGGGATGGGTGACGAAGGTGGAGTTGTCGGCGAGGGCGGCACCGACCTGCGGGTGCGCGGCTTCCAGGACGGTGGCGCGGATGATGGCCAAGGCCCAGCGCGGATCGTCGAAGAAGGTGCTGAAATGCGCGTCCGGCCCGAACAGCGTTGCGTTGTCGGCCGTTCCCGTGGTCTCGGTGGTCATGACGGGTCTCCGTTCGTCCGGGCGGGCACGCCGCCGAAGCGGCGGTCGCGGTGCCGGTAGGTGTGCAGACAGGCCAGGAAGTCGGGGGCCCGGAAGTCCGGCCACAGCACCTCGGGGAAGACCCACTCGGCGTAGGCCACCTGCCAGAGCATGAAGTTGGAGATGCGCTGCTCGCCGGAGGTACGGACGACCAGATCCACATCGGGGGTGTCGGGGAAGGGCAGGTGGTCGGCGAAGAGCCGCTCGGTCACCTCGTCGGCGGGCGTCCCGCTGAGGATCAGCGACCTGGCTGCCTCGACGATGTCCCGGCGCCCCCCGTGGTCGAAGGCGACGGTCAGGGTCATGCCCCGGTTCTCGGCGGTCAGGACCGCCACGTCCTCGAAGTCCTGGGCCAGTGCACGGGGGATCCTCGGGTCACTGACCCCGAGGAATCGGCAGCGGATACCGCGCGCGAGCAACAGCGGCGCGTGCTTGCGCACGACCCGCCGGACCAGACCCATCAGGAACTCGACCTCGGTTCCGGGGCGGTTCCAGTTCTCGGTGGAGAACGCGTACAGGCTGAGCCACTCCACCCCGGCGGCCCGGGCCGTCTCGATGACGTCGATGACCGCGGCCTCCGCCGCCCGGTGGCCCGCCGTACGGGGAAGCGAACGCCGTTGCGCCCAGCGCCCGTTGCCGTCCATCACACAGGCCACGTGCCGCGGCCCGGCACGCAACGCCCGTTCCTCCTGACGGTGTTCACCGGCTCCACTGCCGGGCAGTGGCCCGTCCGGCGGATCCTCCGTCACCGATCGGGCGCGCGGGACTCCGCGGTCCGCCACGCCCGGCCCCGCCCCGTCCGGAGCGGCACAACCAGCCGTACCAAGATCTTCCACGCCCACCCCGCCCAGCCCGAGCCCGAGCCCCTCCAGCTCTTTGCCTTTCCGGAGTCTGACAGCGCGAAGGGGACATGATCGACCGAACGAGTCGCCGTCACCTTTGATGCGTACGTTCGATTCCCGTAGGCCGGCGAGGGGGCAGGGGAAGGGAGAACCAGACGGCTTTTCCCTCGGCCGTGGGCAGGGTGCCCCAGGCCTCGGCCAGGGAGTCGACCAGGAGCAGTCCCCGTCCGGACTCGGCGTCGTGCGAGGCGAACCGTGCCTGCGGGAGCACGGGGCTTCCGTCGCACACTTCGACGCTGAGTTCGCGCCCCGCCTCGCGGACCCGCAGCCTGACCGGGCCGCAGCTGTGGTTCACCGCGTTGGAGAGGAGTTCCGACGCGAGCAGGCACGCGGTCTCGCACAGCTGGTCGTCGCCCCTCCCCCACAGGCCGAGGGTGGAACGCAGGAAACGGCGGCCCTCGCCGACGCTGCTGGGCTGGGCGGGCAGCACCACGCTCTGCGAGGTCACGGGTGAATCGGGGATGTGAACGAGGAGCAAGGTGACGTCGTCCGCGTAGTCATCGGCGTCGGCGTCGGGAAGCATCTCGCCGAGGAGGCAGTCGGCCGTCACTTCCAGACCGTCGACCGTGGCCCAGGTCTTGGCCAGTGCCAAGGAAAGGCGGTCGACCTGCTCCTCGATGTCACTGCCCGGGGTTTCGACCAGTCCGTCGGTGTAGAGGGCGAGGACCGAGCCGGGTTCCACGGTGTGGCGGCTCTCGTGGTGGGGTACCTCGCCGACGCCGAGCGGCACGCTGACGTCGACGGCGAGACGACTCACCTGGCCGTCGGGGGCGGCGAGGAGCAAGGGGAGGTGCCCCGCCGAGCAGACCGTCAGTTCTGCCGCGTCCGCGTCGACGACCAGGTAGCAGCAGGTGACGAACTGATCGGGGAGTTCGCTGACCACGGCGTCGAGGGCGCGCATCAACTGCCAAGGCGGCATGCCGGTCTTGGCCAGCGCGTGCGAGGCCGAGCGGAGCTGGCCCATGACGGCCGCGGCCTCCAGCCCGCGGCCCATGACGTCGCCGATCATGACGCCGACCCGGCCACCGCCCAGGGGGATCAGGTCGAACCAGTCGCCGCCCACGCCCGCGCCTTGGCGAGCCGGAAAGTACCGGCTCGCCGTCGGCATCCCCGGGACCGCCGCCGGTGATCCCATGAGGCTGCGCTGCAAGGTGAGGGCGACGTGGCGCTGCTGTTCGTAGAGTTCGGCGAGCTTGTCCTCGGCGGCCTTGCGGTCGCTCACGTCGCGGATGGCCGCCGACACGAGCGTTCCGTCGGAGGTCTCCAGGGGGCTCAGGCTGATCTCGACGGGGAACTCGCGCCCGTCCCGGCACAGGCCGTGCAGTTCCAGCCCGGCACCCATGGGCCGGACCTGGCGGTCGACGAAGTAGCCCTGCCGGAAGTGGGAGTGGTGACCGCGGAACCTCTCCGGGACGAGGATTTCCACGGGCCGGCCCAGGAGATCCGCCCGGGTGTGGCCGAAGAGTGCTTCCGTCTGGGCATTGACGAGCTGGATCGTGCCGCGGTCGTCCACGATGACCATCGCGTCGGGGGCGGCTTCCAGGAGTGCCCGGAACAGCTCCTCGGCCGCCTTGCGCTCGCTCACATCGCGTACGGCGGCGGAGATGAGCAGGCCGTCGGCGGTCTGCAAGGGACTCAGGCTGATCTCGACGGGAAACTCGCGCCCGTCCCGGCGCAGCCCGTACAGCTCCAGGCCGGCCCCCATGGGCCGGACCTGACGGCTGGCCGCGTACCCGCGCCGGTGTCGCGGGTGGAGCCCCCGGAACCGCTCGGGTACCAGGACGTCGATGGGCCGGCCGAGCAACTCCTTCCTGGGGTAACCGAACAGCGCCTCCGTCTGGGCGTTCACCAGCCGGATCACACCCGCGTCGTCCACGATCACCATCGCGTCCGGTGCCGCTTCCAGCAGGGCTCGGAAGGGTTCCTCGGTCGTTGTCGTCATGTCGCGCCTCGCACTCGCCGGACACCACCGAAGCCGACATCCGATCACGCCCCCGCACATCACCACGTCTCTTGACTGGAACATGTGCGCAAATGACCGAGTGCGACCAGGGCCGGGAGCCGGCATGTGTCGCGGGCGGCACCTACCCCCGGTATGCCTCCAGCAGCCGCAGCCACACCTCGCTGATCGTCGGGAACGCCGGGACCGCGTGCCACAGACGGTCGACGGGCACCTCGCCCGCGACCGCGATGGTCGCCGCGTGCAGGAGCTCGGCCGCGCCCGGTCCGACGAAGGTGGCGCCGAGCAGGACCTCGCGGTCCAGGTCCACCACCATGCGGGCCCGTCCCTTGTAGCCGTCGGCGTACAGGCCCGCTCCGGAGACCTTGCCGAGGTCGTGGTCCACGGCCCGGACCCGGTGGCCGGCGCGCTCCGCCTCCGCGAGGGTCAGGCCCACCGAGGCGGCCTCCGGGTCGGTGAAGACGGCTTGCGGCAGGGCCCGCGTATCGGCGGTCGCCGCGTGGGCGCCCCAGGGGCCGGTGTCGAGGGACGCGGTGCCCGCCGCCCGGGCGGCGATGACGGAGCCCGCGATCCGGGCCTGGTACTTGCCCTGGTGGGTGAGGAGCGCCCGGTGGTTGACGTCGCCGACCGCGTACAGCCAGTCGATGCCCGGCACCCGGCAGCTGTCGTCCACCGCGATCCACCCGCCCGGCGCGAGCCCGACGGTGTCCAGGCCGATGTCCTCGGTGCGCGGGGTGCGCCCCGTCGCCACGAGCAGCTCGTCGCCCTCCAGGGTCTCGCCGTCTTCGAGGACCACGCCGACGGGCCCGGTCGGGCCGTCCCGTTCGACGGACCGGACGGACACCCCGGTACGGACCACGGCGCCCGCCTCGCGCAGCGCATCGGCGACCAGTTCCCCGGCGAAGGGCTCCATGCGCGGCAGCAGCCCGGAGCCCCGTACGAGCAGGGTCACCCGGGAGCCGAGGGCCTGCCAGGCCGTGGCCATCTCCACGGCCACCACCGACCCGCCGACGATCAGCAGCCGGCCCGGCGCCGCCTGCGCCGAGGTGGCCTCGCGGCTGGTCCACGGCCGGGCCTCGGCCATGCCCGGCAGCTCCGGGATCACGGCCCGGGTGCCGGTCGCGACGACGACCGCGTGCCGGGCGGAGAGCACGTGGTGCTCGCCCTCCGGGCTGGTGACGGCGACCTTGCGGACCCCGTACAGCCGCCCGTGGCCCCGGTACACGTGGGCGCCGACCGACTCCAGCCAGTCGATCTGGCCGTCGTCCTTCCAGTTCCCCGTCCAGTAGTCCCGGTGCGCGAACACCGCTTCGGCGTCCAGCGGACCGGCCGCGGCCCCCGCGAGACCGGGCACCCGGCGCGCGTCGGCCCGGGCCAATGCCGGGCGCAGCAGGGCCTTGCTGGGGATGCAGGCCCAGTACGAGCACTCGCCGCCCACCAGCTCGCTCTCGACCAGCGCCGTGCTCAGTCCGGCGGCGCGGGTCCGGTCCACCACGTTTTCGCCGGCCGGTCCCCCACCGAGGACGATGACGTCGTACTCCACCGCTTCAGTCATGCGGTCCAGTCTCACCGCCCGGCGGGGGCCCGTCACGCAATCAGGCCTCCGGCGTGCCGGGCTCCTCCGCGGTGGCACCCGCGGCGCCACCCTGCTCGGCGGCGATCTTCGTGCGCACCTCTTCCATGTCGAGGGCCCGGGCCTGGGCGATGAGGTCCGTCAGTGCCGCCTCGGGCAGCGCTCCGGGCTGCGAGAAGATCGCGACCTGATCCCGGACGATCATGAGGGTCGGGATGGAGCTGATCTGGAAGGCGGCGGCCAGCTCCTGCTGCGCCTCGGTGTCGACCTTGGCGAAGACCAGGTCGGGGTTGGCCTCGGCGGCCTTCTCGTAGACCGGGGCGAACTGCAGGCAGGGACGGCACCAGCCCGCCCAGAAGTCGATCAGGACGAACGAGTTCTCGCTCACCGTCCGGTCGAAGTTCTCCTTGGTGAGTTCGACAGTAGCCACGGTTTTCCAGACCTCCAGAGTGCTGTGCTGCTTGTTTTCCCTGAACGAACGACCGGCTCGAAGCATTCCTGACCGCCCGGGATGCATGCAATGTGCATCTTGGGGCGCGCCGGGACGAGCTTCCCGAAGGGATCCCCCGGACCCGGAGGGAACCTCTAGACCCGGAGGGATCCCCCTACAGCCGAAGGGATCCGCTAGAACGGATGTCCGCCCGGGGTGGCGCGCAGCGTGGTCCAGCGAAGCTCGGTGAAGGCGTCGAGGTTCGCCTCGCCGCCGAAGCGGGCGCCGGTGCCGGACGCGCCGACGCCGCCGAAGGGGGCCACGGCCTCGTCGTTCACCGTCTGGTCGTTGACGTGCGCGATCCCGACCGGGATCCGCCCCGCCAGGTCCAGGCCTCGCGCCGCGTCGCCGGTCACGATCCCGAGGGAGAGCCCGTAGGGGCCGGCGGAGGCCAGCTCCACGGCCTCGTCCTCCGTCGCGAAGGACCGTACGGGCGCCACCGGTCCGAAGACCTCCTCCGCGTAGGCGGGGCTGTCGTCGCCGGCGCCCGCCAGCACCGTCGGACGGTAGAAGAGGTCCTGGTGGGCGCCGCCCGTGATGAGCTTGGCGCCCTGTGCGGTGCTGGCTTCCACCAGGCCGTGGACCCGGTCCAGCTGGGACCGGTCGATGAGCGGCCCCAGGTGCACCCGTTCGCGGTACGGGTCTCCGACCGCGAGCTCCTCCGCGCGCGCGGCGAGCCGCTCCACGTACTCGTCGTAGAGCGAGGCGTGCACGAGGTGCCGGCCGGCCGTCATGCAGATCTGCCCCTGGTGGAAGAAGGAGCCCCAGGAGGCCTGCGCGACGGCCGCCGCCACATCGGCGTCACGGAGCACGACCAGCGCCGAATTGCCCCCCAACTCCAGGTGCGCGCGCTTGAGGTGACGGCCCGCCAGCTCTCCCACGAGGCGGCCGCTCGCGGTGGACCCGGTGAACGAAATGACCCTGACCAGGGGATCGGCGACCAGCGCGGCGCCCGTCTGCGCACCGCCGGGCAGGACGTGCAGCAGTCCGCCCGGCAGGCCGGCCGCCGCGAAGACGGCGGAGAGTGCGAGCCCGCCGCTGACCGCGGTGCGGCGGTCCGGCTTGAGGAGCACCGCGTTGCCGAGGGCGAGCGCGGGCGCGACCGATCGGATCGAGAGGATCAGCGGCGCGTTGAAGGGCGCCACCACGCCCACCACGCCGACCGGTTCGCGGCGGGTGAAGGACAGTCGCGGCGCTTCGCTCGGCAGCACCTGCCCGGCCGGACGCGAGGCCAGGGCCGCGGCCTCGTAGCACTCCTGCGCGGCGACGTGCAGCTCGAAGTCGGCCTTGCCGGGGATGGATCCGGACTCCCGGACCAGCCAGTCCCGCAGCTCGTCGGCATGGGCGGTGAACAGGTCCCCGGCCCGGCGCAGCACGGCCGCCCGCTCCGGGTGGGTGGCGCGCGCCCAGGCACGCTGGGCCGCGTGGGCCCGTACGGCCACCTCCGCCACGTCGGCCGGGGCGGCCAGGTCGATGGTAGCGAGGGTCTGGCCGGTGGCGGGTTCGATGACCGGGGCGGTGCCTCCGGTGAGGGTGGGTCCGTCCTGCCAGAGCGTCGGATCGAGGAGCGGCATGGCGCGGGGCCTCCGGATGCGGGGAGCGTGGCGGGGGGGTGGCGGCAGGCGCCATCGTGCCACCCCCTCGCACTGGAGGCATCAATTCTCTTCGGTTACCGGGCAGTTGCCGACTGACTATGACCGGAAACGATCGACCGGCCGGAGTCGGGCTCAGCGCTCCAGAACGAGGGCGATCCCCTGTCCCACACCGATGCAGAGGGCCGCGATCCCGGTACCGGACCCGGCCGCCGCGAGCTGGTGCGCCACCGAACCGGCCAGCCGGGCGCCCGAGGCACCGAGCGGGTGCCCGATCGCGATGGCCCCGCCGCGCGGGTTGACCACGGCGGGATCCAGCTCGGGCCAGGCGGCCAGGCAGCCCAACGCCTGTGCCGCGAAGGCCTCGTTGAGTTCGAAGGCGGCGAGATCGGCGAAACCGCGGCCCGCCTTGGCGAGCGCCCGCTCGACGGCGTTCACCGGCCCCAGACCGAAGAGCTGGGGCTCGATCCCGGTGACGGCCGACGCGCTGATCCGGGCCAGCGGCTCCCGCCCGGTGGCGGCGAGGCCCTCCTCGTCCGTCAACAGCAGTGCGGCGGCACCGTCGTTGAGCGGAGAGGCGTTACCCGCCGTGACCGTGCCGGTGCCGTCGCCGCGGAAGGCGGGCTTGAGACGGGCGAGCGCCTCCGGAGAGGAACCCTCGCGGATGCATTCGTCGCGCAGCAGGTCCACACCCACGTACGGGACCACCTCGGCGTCGTACTGTCCTGCCGCCCAGGCCGCGGCCGCCTTGCGGTGGCTCTCCAGCGCGAAGGCGTCCTGCGCCTCGCGGGTGATGCCGTGCTTGTCCGCGACCAGTTCGGCGCCCTCGCCGAGGGAACCGGTCCACTCCGCGGGCATCCGGGGGTTGGTCATCCGCCAGCCGAGCGTGGTGGACCACATCTGCTGGTGCCCGGCCGGGAAGGCGCGCTCCGGCTTCTGCACCACCCAGGGGGCCCTGCTCATGGACTCCACGCCCCCGGCGATGGTGACGGAGGCGTCGCCGAGCGCGATGGCGCGGGCCGCCTGGACGACGGCTTCGAGCCCCGAGCCGCAGAGCCGGTTCACGGTGACCCCGGGCACGGTCACGGGGAGGCCGGCGAGCAGCACCGCCATGCGGGCCACGTCCCGGTTGTCCTCGCCCGCGCCGTTGGCGTCCCCGAAGACGACGTCGTCGATGCGGGCCGGATCCAGTGCGGGCGTACGGTCCACGAGCGCGCGCACCACGTGGGCGGCCAGGTCGTCGGGGCGGACCCCGGCGAGGGCGCCGCCGAACTTCCCGATCGGGGTGCGGACGGCGTCGACGACATAGACGTCGCGGACGGTACGGATGCTCATGGAGTCCCTCCGGAGCGAACGGGAGGCGGCGCGGCACACCGACACCACTGTCCGGCCCGGCGCACGCTCCGCCCGCGCCCGGGTGGGGCGCGCCCGAAGTCTCCGTCGCCCCGACCCCGCTGTCAACGGGCCGCCGAGCGGAGCAACAGGCTCAGGTCGAGTCCCGCGGCACCGCCACCGCCACCATCAGGTCGTGCCGCAGCACCGCCGCCGCGGGCTCCCGTACCGCCTGGTCCACCAGGGCCGCCAGCCGTTCCCCGGTCGGCATCTCGATCTGCACCGTACTGAGCCGGGGCCGCAGCAGGCGGCCGATCAGCAGGTCGTCCGCGCCCATGACGGCCACGTCCTGCGGCACGCGCAGGCCCACGTCCTGGAAGGCCCTCATCAGCAGCATCGCGTACTCGTCGTTGTACGCGAACGCCGCGTCCAGCCCGAGCGACCCCCACCGCTCGGCCAGCTCCGCCGCCGACTCCTCCGAGTAGGCCATCCGCAGGGCCACGACCTCGGCCCCCGGCACGGACCGCGCACCTTCGAGCCGGGGGGTGGAGAAGAGGCCCAGCCCCTCCTCCTCGGGAACGACCACGCCGATCCGCCGCCGGCCCCGCTCCACGAGGTGCTCGGCCGCCCGCGCGCCGACTTCCGCCTGGTCCATGACCAGCGCGTGCGCCCCGGGCACGGCTTCCGGCCCCATCGTCAGCACCGCGCGCGCCCCGGCCCGCTTGAGCGTGGCCACGTTGTGCGGGGACAGGCTGATCTCCCCTAGGGAGAGCACCGCGACCGGGCGCAGTTCGGCCCAGGCCCGGGCGGCCTCGTCACCGGTGAGGCCGAGGCTGCCGTACTGGACCACCGTGTAGTCCAGGCCGCGCAGCGCCCACTGCAGCTCGTTGAGGAAGGTGCTGTAGAGCGGGCCGATCGGCACGTGCGACGTGGGGAGCAGCACGATGCGGGTGTGCCCGGCGCGCAGGCTGCGGGCGGCGGCGTGGGGGACGTAGCCGAGCTCCTCGGCGGCCTCGCGGACCTTGCGGCGGGTCGGCTCGCTGATGCGTACGGCCTCGGCGTTGTTCAGGACGTACGAGACGGTCGCGCGCGACACTCCGGCGAGACGGGCGACGTCCGCGCTGGTCGGCACGAGCGGCTGGGACCGCGGCGTGGGGGGCTTCGATGACTGAGACATTGCCGTGGCATCTTTCCAGACCGTTTGTGCCCAGGGGCTAGCGGATGGCCGGAAACCAATGCTACACAGTGGTTACACGATTCACTGACACGTGTAACCCAGACGTCATCCGGGCTTCATCAAGGGTGTCTCCCCACGTGCCGGTGGCGTGCCCAGCCGTGCCGCCGTCCTGCCGCGTTCCGTCGCACCCCCGCCGTCGCGACAGGGCGGCGCGCACTCCTCCCCACACCCCTCAGCGCACCCCTCCCGTACCCCTCGCCCCTTCACAAACTGCCCAGGAGGGCACCGTGGCCCTTTCCTCCCCCGGCACCGGCACCGCCGCCGCCACCACCGACGCCCCCGCCTCCCGGCGCGGTCTGCTCCCCTTGCTGCTCGTCGGCAACGGCGCCATGTACGCCCTCTACATCGGTGTCGCCGGTGTACTCCTCGCCCTCCAGGTCGAAGACGTCGACGCGGCGAACAAGGTCTCCAACTTCGGCCTGATCGCAGGGGTCTCGGCGATCTTCGCGACGGTGTTCAACCCGGTCGCGGGCGCCCTGTCCGACCGCAGCGGACGGCGCAACCCCTGGATCCTGGGCGGTGGACTCGCCGCGATACCGGCGATGTTCCTGCTCGGCGTCGCGGACACGATCCTGCTCATCACCATCGCCTGGTGCCTCGGACAGGCCGTGATGAACATCTACCAGGCCGCCATCACCTCCGTGGTCCCCGACCGGGTGCCCATGAGCGCCCGCGGCAAGGCCTCCGCCGCCGTCGGCCTCGGCCTGCCGCTGGGCTCGACCGTCGGCGCCCTGATCGGTGCGGCCTTCTCGGACGACTACCGCACCGGGTACCTGATCTTCGGCGCGCTCGTCGCCGGCGCCGCCGTCCTGTTCACCGTCTGCACCCGCGAGGAGCGGCGCCCCGCGAAGCCCTCCATGCCGGTCAAGGCGCAGCTGGCGGCCTTCGCGAGCGCCCTGGCGGACCACGACTTCCGCTGGGCGTTCATCGGGCGGGCCCTGCTGGTCCTCGGCTACTTCGCGGTGAGCGGCTACCAGCTGTACATCCTCCAGGACCACACCGTGCTGCCCGAGGGCATGAAGCCGGAGTCCGCGGTCGCCATCCTGATGCCGCTGACCAGCGTGGCGATGGTCGTCTCCACCGTCCTCGGCGGCTGGCTGTCGGACAAGTACGACCGCCGCAAGCTCTTCGTCGGCGCCTCCGCCCTGCTGTCCGCCATCGCCCTGCTGATCCCGGCGCTGTCGACCAGCTGGACGGCCATGCTGGCCTTCGCCGCGATCAACGGCCTCGCGTTCGGCTGCTACATGGCCGTGGACACCGCACTGGTGACCATGGTGCTCCCCAAGGCCGAGGACGCCGCCCGCGACATGGGCGTACTCAACATCGCCAATGCCGGCCCGCAGATCGTCGCCCCCTTCATCGCCTCGGTGATCGTGTCCGTGAGCGGCGGCTACACGGCCCTGTTCATCGCCGCCGCCGCCCTGGCCGTGGCCGGCGCCCTGGCGGTCAGGCCGATCCGCAGCGTCCGCTAGAACGCGGCGCCCGCACCCAGCCCCCATCCCCCAACTCACATCCCGCATCCCACATCCCACATCCCACATCCCACGAAAGGCTGGCACCACCGTGCAGCTCCACACCCACACCTGGGGCGAAGGCGACCGCATCGCCCTCCTGATCCACGGGATCATGGCCGACCACCGGACCTGGCGCCGGGTCGGCCCCGCCCTCGCCGAGCGCGGCTACCGTGCCATCGCCGTGGACCTGCGCGGCCACGGCGCCAGCGGCCGGGGCGAGTACAGCCCCGAGGCCTTCGCCGACGACGTGGTCGAGACCCTCCCGGCCGGCGCCGAGCTCGCCATCGGCCACTCCCTGGGCGGCCTGACCCTCTCGAAGGCCGTCGGGCGGCTGAAGCCGAAGCGCGCCGTGTTCTCCGACCCGGCCTGGCACCTCGCGGAGCTCGGCGAGGGCTTCGGCCCCGAGATGTTCGCCCAGTTCAAGGCCGCGCCCAGGGAACAGATCCAGGCCATGAACCCGCGCTGGGAGGAGGCCGACGTGGACGTCGAACTGGCCACGCTGGCCCTCTGGGACGAGGCCACCGCCCTGTGCCTGGCCCCGCTCGCGGGCACGGACCTGCTGCCGGCCGCACCGGTGGTCCCGTCCCTCGTCCAGCTGGCGGACCCGAGCTTCCTGATCTCCCCGGAGCGCGCGACGGTCCTCAAGGAACGCGGCTTCGAGGTCCGCTCGGTCGCCGGCGCCGGCCACACCATCCACCGCGACGACTTCGACGGCTTCATGACCTCCCTGGAGGGCTGGCTCTAGGCGCACGGACCAACCCCCGGGACCGAACTCTACGTTCGGCCCGGGGGGTTGGCAGTCAGGGCGGTGGGCAGTGAGGTGGCCGCAGCAGAGGCTGGAGAGGCGGTCGGGCCGCCGCCCCCCGACCCACCGACGCACGCACCCCCCGCGCGCCCCGTCACCCGGTAACCTCGCCCGAATGACGGCACTTTCCCACCACAGCAATGGTCACGTCGAGCAACCGGGTCGCGACGGCGTCACCGCGACCGCCGAGGCCGACCCGAACGCCATCGGGCCGGTGCAGACCTCGTACGCCCCCGATCGCGACGGGGATCCCGATCCCGGTGAAATCGTCTGGACCTGGGTTCCGTACGAGGAGAACGACGGGCGGGGCAAGGACCGGCCGGTGCTGGTCGTCGCCCGTGAAACGGGCGGCACGCTGCTGGCCGTACAGCTGTCCAGCAAGCGGCACGACCACGACCGGGAGTGGGTCCCCATCGGGACCGGCCCCTGGGACGGCGCGGGCCGGGAATCCTGGGTGGACGTGGACCGGGTGCTGCGCGTCCACGAGGACGGCATGCGGCGCGAGGCGTGCGCACTGGACCGGGGCCGGTTCCAGCTCGTCGTGGACCGGCTCCGCGAGCGGTACGGCTGGCGGTAGCCGGCCGGGGCGCCGGCACCGCCCCCGTCACCCCTTGCGCAAGGATTCCCAGACCGCGCTGGTGCCGAAGTAGGAGTCGTACAGCTCCTGCACCTCCAGAAGGCTCTCGGGCGGGACCTTCCCGTACCGGATCCGCTCCAGGTGCCGGAAGTACTCGAAGCGGTCGACGCCCGGCGTGATGATGACGAGCATCTCGGCGATCTCGCCCGGCGCGGCCGCGAAGGCGTGCTGCCGGCCCGGCGGTACCACGACGACGTCGCCGCGCTCGGCCGTGACGACCTGGTCGCCGGCCAGCAGCTGCGCGGTTCCGTCGAGGACGTAGAACATCTCGGCGGACCTGCCGTGATGGTGCGGACGGGCCCCGTTCGCACCCTTGGCCAGGGTCACTTTCATCGTGGAGAGCGCGCCGCCCACCTCGGTGCTGTCCACGAGCAGGTGGTTCCGGACCGGGGTGCCGTCCCCGATCAGCTCGGCGTCGGCTGCGCGTACGACGACGGAATCGTCGAAGTCGGGGATGAAGAAGGACATTCTCAGGAGCCTGTTCTGTGCTTATGCGCCAGGGAGGCATCGGACCACCGGCCTCCGCACGCCCTCCCCCCGCTCGTGCGCAGTCGGTCGACTCACGGCCTTCCGGGGCCGACCGGGACGATGGTGCCACAGCGGCGAGAAGGTTCCCGGGACGCCTACGCCCTTGTTCGACGACCAGGCGGGCCCGCCGCACCGGCCCGCCGCACCGGACCGCCGCACCGGCCCGCCGTCGAGGACCTACGGAGCCTCCGGGCCCCCTCCCGCCGGGTTCCCCTCCGCGACCTCCCCGGCCTCCGCGGCCCCCGCAGCCCCCACATCCCCCGCGAGGCCCCCCAGCACCCGCTCGAACGTCTCCCGCGTCTCCGGCTTGCGGTCGAGCACGCCGAACACCACCCGTTCGAACACGCCGGCGAACCGCCCCGACAGCAGCCCTCGGAAGGCCTCCGCCACGTGGGCGGGGTCGTTCTGGAAGACCCCGCACCCCCAGGCCCCCAGGACCAGCCCTCGGTACCCGTGCAGCGCGGCCACCTCCAGGACCAGCTCGGCGCGGCGCGCGAGGGCGGCGGGGATCTCCGGCTCGCGGTCCGGCTCCTGGCGCCGGATGGTGCCCGCGTTCGGGGCCGGCGAGGTGAGGAATCCGGCCCGGAAGGGGGTGTCCAGCAGATCGCCCCGGTCGTCGCGGAAGACGGGCACCCCGGGCGAGTGAATCACCCGGTCGGTGTAGAAGGTGCTGACCTCGGCGCGGTGGATCTCGTAGTACTCCGGGGCTTCCAGGAGGGTCTCGTACAGCGCCGACGCGCGGCACAGGGCCTCCTCCTGCGCCTTGGCCCCGCGGACGTAGCCGCCCCCGGGATTCCGGGCCGAAGCGAAGTTCAGGACGGCCACCGAAGCGGCCCCGGGGTGCTGCGCGGCGAGCCTGCGGGCGGCGACCGTGCTGCTCTCCCCGGTGACCTCCACGACGGTCCGGCAGGCCTCGCGCCCGTCCGGCTCGCCTGGAATGACCCGGTTTGGACCATATATTCTGGTTCCTGCCTTGGCCTCCGCCACGGCGGCGGCAAGCGAGACCTGCCGTCCCGACCGCGCCCGGTAACCGCCGGCCGCCACGATCTCCGCGTTCTCCCGCGCGATCTCGCGCAATCTGCCGCTCATGCAGTGATCTTCGGCGCACCGGCACGGCGCCCGCAATGGATTTGTGTCCCAAAGGACGGGTAGGCACGGGTGATGTCACAGCCGACGACAGGAGACGAGGGCCCCGTCATGCCCCAGGACTCGCTCACCCGACTGACCGAAGCCGGCGCCGAGGAGCTGATCCACGGCATCTGCTTCAAGACCGGCCCGCCCCGCCTGCTGGGCGCGGAACTCGAATGGCTGGTGTTCGACGCCGAACGGCCCGGCCGGCCCGTTCCCCACGAGCGCCTGGCCGCCGCGCACGACGCGGCCCGCGCCCTCCCCCTCGGCTCCGGCGTCACCGTCGAGCCCGGCGGACAGCTGGAGCTCAGCTCGCCCCCCGGCTCCTCACTGACCGCCTGCGTCGACGGCCTCCAGGCAGACCTGACCGCCGTCCGGGGCGCCCTGCGCGACCAGGGGCTGGTGCTAAGCGGACTCGGCCAGGACCCGCGCCGGCCGCTGAGCAGGATGCTGGCCAGCCCGCGGTACGAGGCCATGGAGACCTACTTCGACCGCACCGGGCCGGCCGGGCGTGCCATGATGCGCGCCTCGGCCTCCGTCCAGGTCAACGTGGACGCCGGTCACGAGGAGCCCGGCCCGCTGGGCCACGGCAGGCGCTGGCGCCTCGCCCACCTCCTCGGTGCGGTACTGGTCGCCGCCTTCGCCAACTCCCCCGCGCACGAAGGCCCGTACGCCGGCTGGAGGTGCGCCCGCCAGGGGATCTGGAGCGATATCGACACCCGGCGTTCCCTCGCCCCACCGCTGGAGGCGGAGCCGCGCGGTGCGTGGGCCCGGCAGGCGCTGGACACCGAGGTGATGTGCGTGCGGTCGGACGAGGAGGGCGTGCCCTGGGCGGTGCCGCGCGGGCTGACCTTCCGCGACTGGCTGCGCTCCGGCGGCGGCCCGCGTCCGCCGACCGCCGCCGACCTCGACTACCACCTGACCACCCTGTTCCCGCCGGTGCGGCCCCGGGGCCATCTGGAGCTGCGGATGATCGACGCCCAGCCCGGCGAGGACGGCTGGCTGGTCCCGGTGGCCGTCGTGCACGCACTGTTCGACGACCCGGAGGCCGCGGAGACCGCGTACCGGGTGGCGAAGGGGCTGGCCGACACCTACGGCGTACGGCCCGCGCCGCGCAATCCGCTGTGGCGCTCCGCCGCCCGCGACGGGCTGTCCGATCCCGAGCTGCGGTCCGCGGCCCGCGCCTGCTTCCGGGCCGCGGTCTCGGCGCTGCCCCGGCTGGGAGCCCGCGGCCGTGTCGTGGACACCGTCGGCGAGTTCACCGAGCGCTACGTGTCCCGCGGCCGCTGCCCGGCCGACGACCGGACCGACCCCCTGCAGACCGAGGCGCGCCCGCAGCCGTCGACGCGCCCCCACCCGCGATCCCGACCGCAGCCGGCCGGCGAGGAGGCACGCTCATGACCGTCGAACCGGAGCTCCTGCGCGAGCGGGCCGCCGCCGCCCTGACCGCGGCGCGCGCCCGTACCGCCGGACTCACCGACGCCGTCAGCGAGGCCGACCTGACCGCCCAGCACTCCCCCCTGATGTCTCCGCTGGTCTGGGACCTGGCGCACATCGGGAACATGGAGGAGCTCTGGCTGCTGCGGAACGTCGCGGGCCGCGAGTCCATGCACCCCGAGATAGACCCGCTCTACGATGCGTTCGAGCATCCCCGTGCGGAACGCCCGAAGCTGCCGCTGCTGAGCCCGGACGAGGCCCGCCGGTACGCCGCCGAGGTGCGCGGCCGGGTCTTCGACCTCCTCGACCGCACCCCCCTGGAGGGCACGGCCCTGCTGGACGGCGGCTACGTCTTCGGGATGATCGCCCAGCACGAACAGCAGCACGACGAGACGATGCTGATCACCCATCAACTGCGCCAGGGCGCCCCGGTGCTGGCCGCACCCGACCCGGAACCTCCGCAGGGACCGCCGCCCACGGCGGCCGAAGTGCTCGTACCTGCAGGACCGTTCACCATGGGAACCTCCGCGGAGCCCTGGTCGCTGGACAACGAGCGGCCCGCGCACCGGCGCGAGGTCGAGGCGTTCTGGATCGACACCGTTCCGGTGACCAATGCCGCATACCAGGAGTTCATGGCGGACGGCGGGTACCACGAGGAGCGGTGGTGGGAGGCGCCCGGCTGGTCGGAGATCCGCCGCCACGGGATCGAGGCCCCGCTGTTCTGGCACCGCGAGGGCGCCACCTGGCTGCGCCGCCGCTTCGGAGTCACCGAGCCGGTGCCCGGGGACGAGCCGGTGCTGCACGTGAGCTGGTACGAGGCCGACGCGTACGCCCGCTGGGCGGGGCGGCGGCTGCCCACCGAGGCGGAGTGGGAGAAGGCCGCCCGCCACGACCCGGCGGCCGGGCGGTCCACCCGTTACCCGTGGGGCGACGCGGACCCCACGCCCGCCCACGCCAATCTCGGCCAGCGCCACCTGCGGCCGGCCCGGGCGGGCGCCTATCCGGCCGGGGCCTCCCCGCTCGGGGTGCGCCAGCTCATCGGCGACGTGTGGGAGTGGACGGCTTCGGACTTCCTGCCCTACCCGGGCTTCCGGGCGTTCCCGTACCGCGAGTACTCCGAGGTGTTCTTCGGCCCCGAGCACAAGGTGCTGCGCGGCGGTTCCTTCGCCGTGGACGCCGTGGCCTGCCGGGGCACCTTCCGCAACTGGGACCTGCCGGTGCGCCGGCAGATCTTCTCGGGGTTCCGGACCGCGCGCGACGCCGGTCCCGCGGGCTCCCCCGCCGGGCAGGCCTGATGTGCCGTCACCTCGCCTACCTCGGGGCGCCCGTGAGCCTCGGCAGGGTGCTGAGCGAGCCCGAGCATTCGCTGGTGCGGCAGTCGTGGGAGCCGCGCCGCCAGCGTTACGGCACGGTCAACGCCGACGGGTTCGGCGTCGGCTGGTACGCGGAGGGGGACCCGGTCCCCGCCCGCTACCGCCGGGCCGGGCCGGTCTGGGGCGACCTGACCTTCAGCGACCTCGCCCGGGTGATCCGCAGCGGGGCCGTACTGGCCGCCGTACGGGACGCCACGCGCCCCGGTGCGGACGGGGAGGCGGCGGCCGCGCCGTTCGCCGAGGGGCACTGGCTGTTCAGCCACAACGGCTCGGTGCGGGACTGGCCGGACGCCGCGGCCCCCGTGGCGGCGTGCCTGCCGCCCCGGGAGCTGCTGTCGCTGGCCGCCCGGACGGATTCGGCGCTGATCTGGGCGCTGGTCCTGCACCGGCTGCGGCGGGATCCGGACCTCGGTGCGGCGCTGGCCGGAACGGTCCGGGAGCTGGCCGAGGCCGCGCCCGGATCCCGGCTGAACCTGCTGCTCACCGACGGCCGGACCGTCGCGGCGACGGCCTGGGGGGATTCCCTGTGGTACCTGGCCGACCCCGCGGCGCAGCGCACGGTGGTGGCCTCGGAGCCCTACGACGACGATCCGCGCTGGTGCGAGGTCCCCGACCGGACCCTGCTGACCGCCACGCGCACCCGGGTCTCCCTCTCCTCCCTGAAGGAGCCCGCCGCGGGCTCACCGCACGCCCCGCGTGACCCCCGCGCACTGTTCGCACCGCACGCACCCGACGCACCGCACGCACCGCACGCACCGCACGCACCGCAGCAAGGAGACGAAGGCCAGTGAACGACTTCCAGCTGACGCGCACCCTCGACGAGCACGCCGCCGAGACGGCGCTGCGCACGGATGTGCACGACGGGCTGACCCGGTCCCCCAAGTCACTGCCGCCCAAGTGGTTCTACGATGCGCGGGGCAGCGAACTCTTCGAGGAGATCACCCGGTTGCCCGAGTACTACCCGACGCGCGCCGAGCGGGAGATCCTGCTCGAACGGGCCCGGGAGATCGCCTCGGTGAGCGGGGCCCGCACCTTGGTGGAGCTGGGTTCCGGCTCCTCGGAGAAGACCCGGCACCTGATCGAGGCGCTGCCCGCGCTGGACACCTACGTCCCGGTGGACGTGAGCGAGAGCGCACTGACCGGGGCGGCGAAGATCCTGCTGGAGGAGCATCCGGGGCTGCGCGTGCACGCGTTGCTGGCCGACTTCACGCGTGCGCTGCGGCTGCCGGACTCCCCCGGGCCCCGGCTGGTGGTGTTCCTGGGCGGCACGATCGGGAACCTGCTGCCGGCGGAGCGGGCCGTGTTCCTGGCCGACGTACGGGCGATGCTGTCGCCCGGGGACGCGCTGCTGATGGGCACGGACCTGGTGAAGGACCCGGCCGTCCTGGTGTCCGCGTACGACGACGCGCAGGGGGTGACGGCCGAGTTCAACAGCAACGTGCTGTCCGTGGTGAACCGGGAGCTGGGCGCGGACTTCCACACCGCCGACTTCGCGCACGTGGCGGTGTGGAACCGGGAGCACGAGTGGATCGAGATGCGGCTGCGGGCCCGCAGGCCCTTGGTGGTGAAGGTCCGGGCGCTGGATCTGGAGGTGCCCTTCGAGGCCGGTGAGGAGATCCTGACGGAGATCTCGGCGAAGTTCCGTCAGGAGGGTGTCCGCAGGGAACTTGCCGCGGCAGGGCTTGAGTTGACCCATTGGTGGACGGATGCCGGGGGCCGCTTCGCCCTGTCGCTGTCGGTGGCGGACGGCATCGGCACCGACGGCTGGGCGGGTACGCCGGGCAGCAGCGGAACCGGCGGCCGGGACACCGGAACCGGTTCGCCGAGCACGGCGGCCTGAGCCGCCGCCGCGAGGTCCCGCCGGTGCGCGTACCGGCCCGGCGGGATCCGCGGCAGCAGCCGGACCTCCGCGCGCACCCCGCGGGCCCGCGCGATCCGCCACAGGGAGGCGGTCAGCGGATCGTCCCCGACGAAGGCGGGCGCCCCGGCCGGCCCCCCGTCGTCGAGCAGGTAGCTGATCCGTACGGGCTGTACGGGCACGCGCGCGTCCAGCGCGGCCTGGAACGCAGCCCGGCGGAACGGGCCTTGGGCGCGCCCGCACCAAGTGGAGCCCTCGGGGTACACGGTGATGCGGTCACCGGCGCGCAGGGCCCGGGTGAGGAGGCCGACGGTGGCGGGCAGACTGCGGAGCCGGTCGCGTTCGATGTAGAGGGTGCCGGCCTGCCGGGAGAGCGGTCCGAGCACCGGCCAGCTGCGGATGTCGCTCTTGGCCAGCATCCGGGAGGGCAGGACGGCGGCGACGAGCGGGATGTCGAGCCAGGAGATGTGGTTGGCGACGATCAGCCGGCCGCTGCCGGGACCGGACACGGGACCGGACACGGGACCGGGACCGGATCCGAGCCCGGATCCGGTCCCCCGGCCAGGTCCCGGTCCGGGCGTCCCGTGCACGGTGATCCGCAGGCCGAAGGCGCCCAGCAGGGCGGCCGCCCAGGCCCGTACCAGCACGTGCCGGGCCCGCTCCGGCAGCAGCCGCAGCGGCGGGGCTCCCAGGATTCCGAGCAGGACCAGGGCGACGGCGGCGGCCAGCCGCAGGACCGCGAACGGCACGCTCGCGGTGCGCCCCTCGTGGCCGGCGCAGTCCGCCGGGGTACAGGGCGAGGTCGGGAGCCAGGCGCTCATGCGGACGGGGCGAGCGACAGGAAGTGCTTGAGGTAGCGGGGGTTGGTGCGCCGCAGGGAGAGCAGGACGTACAGGTCGGCGCAGGCGAACTCGGCGTCCAGGGCGGGCTCTCCGCAGACCCAGGCGCCGAGGCGGAGGTAGCCGCGCAGCAGCGGGGGCAGTTCCGTCCGGCTCGGGAAGGTGATGCCCTCGGGGTTCCAGGGGAGGTGCGGGGTGACCCGGTACTCGACGGGGGCGAGGCTGCGGGACAGGACGTTCTCCCGGGTGGCGGCGGCCAGCACCCCGCCGTCGGAGAGCGGTACGGAGCAGCAGCCGGCGAGCCAGTTGTGCCCGGAGCGGTCCATGTAGCGGGCGAGGCCCGCCCAGATCAGGGCGATGACGGCGCCGTTGCGGTGGTCGGGGTGGACGCAGGAGCGGCCGACCTCGACCAGGTCGGGGCGGATGGGGCCGAGCGCGGAGAGGTCGAACTCGCCTTCCGAGTAGAGGCGTCCGGCCACGGCGGCGCGTTCGGGGGGCAGCAGCCGGTAGGTGCCGACGACCTGCTCGGTCTCCTCGTCCACGACGAGGAGGTGGTCGCAGTAGGCGTCGAAGGCGTCGGAGTCCAGGCCGGGCTCCGGGCCGTCGAGACGGGCGCCGAGCTCTCCGGCGAAGACCTGGTGGCGCAGCCGCTGTGCGGCGCGGACCTCGTTCTCGTCGCGGGCGATGCGGACGGCGTAGCGGGGTGCGGGGGCGTCCTCCGGGCGCCGGGCGGGCGCGGGCGCGGGGAGGGGGGCGGCAGCGGGAAGGAGGACGGGGGTCACGGCGGACGGGGACAGGGGGGCGATGGTCATGACGGCTCCTGGTCCGGCACGGGAAGCCAGGCCGGGAGGTGTGTGGCCTGGCTTCCTTACTTCTTCCGTGACCGGCTGGATTCGACATGGCCGCTTCGCGGCCCTTGGATGTGCGGACGCTGAACTTGGCGGGCGGGCCGCCCGGGGGCTCCGGGCGGCCCGCTCGAAGACCCTTGATCAGCGGTCGGAGCTGAGGACCTTGCTCATGGTGTCGGAGGCCGTCTTCGCAGCCTGCTCGGGGTCCTGGCCGGTGAGCACGGCCGTCATGAACGGCTTGATCGGGTTCTTGGCCTCCACCTCGGCCCAGCGCGGGGACTGCGGGGTGGCGCGCCCCTGGGCGGCTCCCGGGGCCATCGCCGTGGCGCCGTCGTTGCCCTCGGCGACGTGCGCGAGGGTGGACTTGTTGGGTACGTAGCTCATCGTGCGGGCGAGTTCGGTCTGCCACTTCTCGCTGACCAGGGCCGTGATCACGTCGACGGCGTGCTGACGCTGCTTCGTCTTCTCGGGGATGATCAGGTCCGAGCCGCCGGTGAAGACCGAGCCCACCTTGTCGGCGGTCTTGCCGGGGATCGGGAAGAAGCCGAGCTTGCCCTTGAGCGCCGGGTTCGCGGCCTCGATGACGGCCGCCTGGCCGGGCGTTGCGATCACCTGGGCGACATCGCCGCGGGCGAAGACGTCGGACTGCGGAGGCGTCTCCTCGTCGGCTTCCTTGGGGCCGTCGCCGAGGGCCTGGAGCTGCTTGTAGAACTCCATTCCGGCCAGGGCCTTCGGCTCGTCGAGGGTGCCGATCCACTGGCCGCTGCTCTCGACGGCGAGCTCGCCGCCCTCGTCCCAGATGAACCCGGCGAGGACGTACCAGTTCTGCCCGGCGAGGTAGATGCCCTGCTGGGAGCCCTTGTCGAGCTTCTGCGTGGCCTGGATCCACTCCTGGCGGGTCTTGAGCGGCGCCTTCACCCCGGCGGCCGCGAAGAGGTCCTTGTTGTAGATCACCACGCGGTTGGCGGCGTACCACGGGACGCCGAACTGGGCGCCGTTGACCTTTCCGGGTTCGGACAGACCCTTCAGCCAGTCCTTGCCGTCCCATTCGCGCAGGGCCTCCAGGGTGAGTTCGGAGACCCCGCCGCCCTCGACGTACTGCGCGACCTGGGTGTTGCCGACCTCGATGACGTCGGCGCCCTCCTCGCTCTTGCCGGACAGGACGGCGTTGACCTTGTCCCCGATGCCCGTCCACTCCTGGATCTTCACTTCGAGGTCCACGCCCGGGTGTTCCTTCTCGAAGCTGGTGGTGAACTGGCCTATGAACTCCTCGGAGGCGCTGCCCTTCATCAGCCAGAGCGTCACCTTCTGCGTACCTCCGCCCGCCCCGGCGAGACTGCAGCCGGTGAGGGCGGTCGCTGCCGCGAGAGCGGTGGACACGGCAAGGAAGCGCATCTTCACGAAGGTCACCTTCTGGGGATTGGATCGCAGATGGCTTGAAATTGGCATAGACCAATGGGTGGGTCAAGGGGGTATCGCTATGGATTCTTCACGCAAAGTTCGCGGACCAGCACTTACTGGGGCACCGTAGAACAAGGCAACAGCCACCCAGTGTCCGGGAGACCCCCATGTCCAATCACACGTACCGGGTGACCGAGATCGTGGGCACGTCCCACGAGGGCATCGACCAGGCCATCCGCAACGGCATCGCCCGCGCCGGCGAGACGCTGCACAACCTCGACTGGCTCGAAGTCGTCCAGATCAGGGGGCACATCGAGAACGGCGAGATCGCGCACTATCAGGTGGGCATCAAGGTCGGTTTCCGGCTCGACGCGGACGAGGCCTGAGGGCCGGTTTCCGCGCGCCGCCCGGGCCCACCACGAGCGGCTCGGGGCCCCCGGGCCGCCCGGGGCCCACGGGCCCTACAGGCCGCACGGGCCCCACGGCCTCCACGGCCTCCACGCGCCCCACGGCCCCCACAGGCGCCCCGCCCTAGCGGGGCGCCGGGGAGCCGGGGCGCGCCCTCAGGTGCGGCCCTCGCCCTCCTGCGCGTCCTTGAGCTCCGGCGCGTCCCCCGCCCAGTCCGCCACGACCACCCGGAAGCCCTCCGCGCGCGCCGCCCCGCACACCAGCTCGTCGTCGTCCACCAGCATCCGCACCTCGCGGCCCCGCGAGATCCGCCGCAGGACCTCCAGCTTGGTCGTCCGCGCCGGCCGCCGGTCCTGGTTCCCGCGCATCCACAGCCGCCCCTCGGGCAGTCCGTTCCGGGCGAGCCAGTCCTCCGTGTCCGCCCGGCACCGCTCCGGGCGGCCGGTGAGGTACGTGACCTCGCAGTCGGCCGCGCTCTCCACCGCGAGCGCGATCCCGCGGGCGAGGGGCGGATCGGCCGGGGCCGCGCCGAAGAAGCCGCTCCAGTCGCGCGGCCGGCGCTCCAGGAAGTGCTGGCGGTGGGCCGTGTCGGCCAGGGTGTTGTCGATGTCGAAGACGGCCAGGGGCCTTCGGTTCTGAGTCTCGGTCACCCCGCCAGCCTAGGCATCCTCCCCTTAGGGGAATCCTGACGCCCAGCGCGCGTTGAAACCAGTGTGATCCGCACACTCTCGATACTCGACCGGTCCCGCACCCGCGCGGGGCACCCCGCCCCCGAGGCCCTGCGCGACACCGTGGAGCTCGCGCGCACCGCCGAGCGGCTCGGATACCGGAGGTTCTGGGTCTCCGAGCACCACAGCGTGCCCGGGGTCGCCGGATCCGCGCCCACGGTGCTCGCCGCCGCCGTGGCCGGGGCGACCTCCCGGATCCGCGTGGGCACGGGCGGCGTGATGCTGCCCAACCACCAGCCCATGGTCGTCGCGGAGCACTTCGGGGTCCTGGAGTCCCTGTTCCCCGGCCGGATCGACATGGGCCTCGGCCGCTCGGTCGGCTTCACCGGCGGGATCCGCCGCGCGCTCGGCCGGGACACCGCCGACGCCGACCGGTTCGAGGAGCAGCTCGCGGAGCTCCTGGGCTGGATCGACGGCTCCCAGGAGGCGTACCCCGACGTGCACGCCCGCCCGGCGGAGGGGATGCGGATCCCGGCGTACGTGCTGGCCACCGGCGAGGGGGCGGGCATCGCGGCCCGCGCCGGGCTGCCCCTGGTGGTGGGGGACCTGCGGGCCCGGGATCGGGTCGCGGAGATCGTCACGGCGTACCGCGAGGAGTTCCGGCCCTCCGCCCGGGCCGCCCGGCCGTACGTGGTGGTCTCCGGGACGGTCGCGGTGGCCGCCACCACCGAGGCGGCCCGGAGGATCCTGGTGTCCGAGGCCTGGGCCGCCGCCCACGCGCGGACCCGGGGCAGCTTCCCGCCGCTCCGCCCGGCCGAGGAGATCGAGGCCCTCTCCATGAGCGCCAAGGAGCGGGAGCTGTACGAGGGCGCCCTCGCCGGGCACATCCACGGCACGGAGGAGCAGGTCGCGGCGGAGCTCTCCGCGGTCGCGGAGCTGACCGGGGCGGACGAGCTGCTGGTCACCACGTCCACGTACGACCGGACGGCGCTCCTGGACTCCTTCGGGCGGCTCGCCGGGCTCGCCGACCTCACGGAGCGCCCGGACAGGCACGCGGAGCTTGACGGCCGGTCGGTGGGCCGGTCCGCGGCCCGACAGGCTGCCCGACAGGCCGCCGGGCGTCCCGTCGCCCCCGGACACTAAACTAGGACGAATGCACCAGCCCGCCGCCCCGCACGCCCACGATCCCTACGTCCGCGTCCGCGGTGCCCGGGAGCACAATCTGCGCGGGGTCGACGTGGACATTCCGCGTGACGCGCTGACCGTGTTCACCGGGGTCTCCGGCTCCGGGAAGAGCTCGCTGGCCTTCGGCACGCTCTTCGCCGAGGCCCAGCGCAGGTACTTCGAGTCCGTGGCCCCGTACGCCCGCCGGCTGATCCACCAGATCGGTGCGCCGAAGGTCGACTCCGTGACCGGGCTCCCGCCGGCCGTCTCGCTGGAGCAGCGGCGCTCCTCCCCCGGGTCCCGGTCCTCGGTCGGGACGGTGACCACCCTGTCCAACTCGCTGCGCATGCTGTACTCGCGCGCCGGCTGCTACCCGCCGGGCGCCGAGCGCCTGGACTCCGACTCCTTCTCCCCCAACACCGCGGCCGGGGCCTGTCCTTCCTGCCACGGGCTCGGGCGCGTCCACCGCACCAGCGAGGAACTGCTGGTTCCCGAGCCGGGCCTGTCGATCCGTCAGGGTGCCATCGCCGCCTGGCCCGGTGCCTGGCAGGGCAAGAACCTGCGCGACATCCCGGAGGCCCTCGGCCACGACGTGGACGCGCCCTGGCGGGAGCTGCCGGCGGCGGACCGCGAGTGGATCCTGTTCACCGAGGAGCAGCCGGTGGTGACGGTGCATCCGGTGCGGGAGGCCGACCGGATCCAACGCCCTTACCAGGGCACGTACATGAGCGCCCACCGGTACGTGATGCGGACCTTCGCCGACAGCAAGAGCCTCACCCTGCGGGCGCGCGCCGAGAGGTTCCTGACCGATGCGCCGTGCCCGGTGTGCGGGGGCCGGCGGCTGCGCCCGGAGGCCCTGGCCGTCACCTTCGCGGGCCGCACCATCGCCGAGCTGGCGGCGCTGGCGCTGACCGAACTGGACGGGGTGCTGGCCACCGCGCACGGCGGCGGCGAGGCGCCCCGGGTCCTCACCGAGGACCTGCGCTCCCGGATCGGCCCGGTCACCGAGCTGGGGCTGGGCTACCTGAGCCTGGACCGCGCCGCCCCGACCCTGTCGGCGGGCGAGCTGCAACGGCTGCGGCTGGCCACGCAGTTGCGTTCGGGGCTGTTCGGGGTGGTGTACGTCCTGGACGAGCCGTCGGCGGGGCTGCACCCGGCCGACACGGAGGCGCTGCTCGGCGTCCTGGACCGGCTCAAGGAGGCCGGGAACACGGTGTTCGTGGTGGAGCACGACCTGGCCGTGGTGCGGCACGCGGACTGGCTGGTGGACGTCGGCCCGCTCGCCGGGGAGCACGGCGGGAGGGTGCTGCACAGCGGGCCCCCGCAGGCCCTGGAGGCGGTGGCGGACTCGGCGACGGCCCCGTACCTGTTCGGGGGCCGGCGGCCCGACGCGTGGCGCTCGGGGGCCGTGCGGAAGGCGACCGGGTCCGTCCGGCTCAGCGGTGTCGACCGGCACAACCTGCGCGACGTGGAAGCCGAGTTCCCGCTCGGGGTGTTCACGGCGGTGACCGGGGTGTCGGGGTCCGGGAAGTCCACGCTGGTGGGCCAGGCCCTCGCGCGGGAGGTCCACGAACGGCTGGCGGAGCCGGGGTTCCCGGTGCGGCGGCTGGTGGAGGTGGACCAGAAGCCGATCGGCCGGACCCCGCGCTCCAACCTGGCCACGTACACGGGGCTGTTCGACGTGGTGCGCCGGCTCTTCACGGCGGCTCCGGAATCCAGGGCACGGGGCTGGAAGGCGGGCCGCTTCTCCTTCAACGTGCCGGGCGGGCGGTGCGAGTCCTGCCAGGGCGAGGGCTTCGTCTCCGTGGAGCTGCTGTTCCTGCCCAGCACCTACGCCCCGTGCCCGGAGTGTGCCGGGGCCCGGTACAACTCCGAGACGCTGGAGGTCCGTTACGCGGGGCTCACCATCGCGGAGGTGCTCGACCTGACCGTGGAGTCGGCGGCGTCCTTCTTCGCCGGGGTCCCGGCGGCGGCCCGCAGCCTCGGCGCGCTGTCGGACATCGGCCTGGGGTACCTGCGGCTCGGTCAGCCCGCCACGGAGCTGTCGGGCGGCGAGGCGCAGCGCATCAAACTGGCGACGGAGCTCCAGCGCGTGCGCCGCGACCACACCCTGTACCTGCTGGACGAGCCGACGACGGGACTCCACCCGGCCGATGTCACGGTTCTCCTGCGGCAGTTGCACGGTCTGGTGGACGCCGGGCATTCGGTGGTGGTCGTGGAGCACGACATGGCAGTGGTCGCGGGCGCCGACTGGGTCATCGACCTGGGTCCGGGCGGCGGCGCGGACGGCGGCCGGGTGGTGGCCGCGGGGACACCGGCCGAGGTCGCCCGCGCCACGGGCAGCCGTACGGCGCCCTATCTGGCGCAGGCCCTCGCGCCGGTCCGGTAGGCGACCTCGCCGGCACCACGCCGGTCAGGTCTCCGCGGGTTTGGCGAAGTCCCCGTAGCCCTGCCAGTCGAGGACGACGCACGGGTCGTCGCCCAGTACCCAGGCGTCGTGGCCTGGGTCGATCTGGATGAAGTCCCCGGGCCGCGCCTCGATGCTCTCGCCGTCGTCCATGACGACCTTCATCCGGCCGCTGACGATGTAGCCCACGTGGGCGGCCTGGCAACTGTCGGTTCCCGCAATGGGCTTGATGTGCTGCGACCACTGCCATCCGGGCTCGAACACGGCCCGGCCGACCGGTCCGCCGTCGGTGTCGAGCAGATCGAGCCTGCCCTTGCCGTCCTCGAACCGGCGTGTCTCGTCGGCGGAATCGAAGCCCCTTCGGACGATTCCCGTCATGATCGTCGACCTCCCGGCGCACGACTGCCCCGAGTCCACTTCTCAGCGTACGCCCGTACCGGCCGGTCACCGCGGTGTCCGGGCGCGGCCGTGCACCCCGCTACGCGTCCCCGTGGAGCAGGTGCTGCGGAAGCTCACCGAAGGTCCAGACGCCCTGTCTGCGGGTGAACCTCCACACCAGGTCGTAGCGGTCGGGCCAGGCGGCCGGCAGCCCCAGCACGTCCTGTGCTCCGAGGCTCCGGATCAGGCGGGGCACGCCCTGGTGCTCCCAGCAGACCAGGACGGGCATCCGTGCCGCCAGCACCGCCCCGGCCAGGGCGGACTCGGCTCCGACGGCGTACTCCGCGCGGACGGGCGTCCCCAGTGCGGTGGCGAGCGCCTCCACGGTCTGGCGGCACCGCGCGGGCGCCCCCGGCTTGCCGCCGGCCGCGAAGACCGCCGCGGGCCGGGGCAGACGGGCGCCCTGGGCCGGGGAGAAGAGCGCGGGCAGTTCCTGCGCGCGGCGGCGGCCCCGGACGGCGAGGAAGCCGGGGTCCTCGTTGCCCTCGTCGTCCTCGCCGGTGTCCCCGGCGGACGGCTTCTCCGCGTGCCGGATGACCATGACCAGCGCGTCCTTGGCGGTCTCGGGGCCGGGGCGCGGCGCCGGCGGCCGCTCCTCCCCGGCGCAGCCGGCCACCGTCAGCGGGGCGAGGGCGGCGGCCAGCAGGGAGCGGCGGCGCGGACCGGATCCGGCGGGGGTGGGGGGCCCTTGAGACATGCGCCCACTGTCACCCACGCCCGGAAGGGCGGCAGGTCACGGCGCGAGGGGCGCCGCTCCGATCATCCGATCGGCGGACCCGTCGTGGCCGTGCGCGGAGGGGTCGCCGTCGGGTCCGGCGGGCCGGCTCTTCGCGGCGGCCCGGCCCGCGGCCTCGTACGGCGAGGCGACGGGGAAGTAGGCCTCCAGGAAGGCCCGCAGTTCGCGGTGCTGCTCCTCGGGGGACACCTCGGTGCCCGAGTCGTCGGCGAGGCAGAAGGCGTCGGTGCCCCGGTCGCTCAGGAGGCCGCCCAGCCGCTGGAGCTCCTTGGTCCCGGCGGTGGACACATACGCGGTGGCCAGGTCGCCTTCCACGGCACGCCCCTGGGCGAGCGCCAGGTGCAGGGCGAGGGTGACGGGGGCGAGGTCGGTGGCGCTGCGGAAGACGGACCTGCTGGTCGCGTCGAGCCCGCCGGGCAGGGCCTCTTCCAGCCGGGCGTAGAGGGATCGGTTCTGCGCGTACGGGGCGTGCGCGAGGATGCGCGGGTACGTGCGTCCCGCGAGCGCTTCCACGGTGCGGCGGGTGGCCCGCTGCGAGGTGGTGTAGACGTCGTCCTCGCTGTCCGGGGAGCTGGGCGGGACGGCCCGGGTGTCGTGGAAGACCTTCGGCAGACCGGACGGCAGGAAGTAGTTCTGCGGGCGCTGGGGGCGGCCGAGGAAGATGTCGTCGTTGAAGTAGAGGTAGTGCTCGGCGAGGCCCGGGATGCGGTGCAGCTGGGTTTCGATGGCGTGGGAGTTGAAGACGGGCAGGGCACCGGGGTCGGCGAACAGCTCACGGTGGTGGACCACCGTGAGACCGGGGTGCTCCTCGGCCAGCCAGTCGGGGACCTGGTCGTCGGTGACGAGGAAGACCCGGCGGATCCAGGGCGCGTAGGCCGCGATGGAGCGCAGGCAGGAGCGCAGCTCGCCGCGGTCGCGGAAGCGGTGGTCCCCGCTGTCGGCGGAGTCGGGGCTGTCGGTCTCGCCGGTCCCGTCTGTCCCGCCGGTCCCGCCGGTCCCGCTTTCAACGGCCTCGTCGGCCTCGTCGGCCTCGGCGGTCCGGCCGCCCGTCATTGCCGCAGCGGCCCGGTCCCGGCGGCGGCGCCACTGGGGGTCCGAGCCGTCCACCCAGGTGACCACGGCGTCGATGGGGAAGTCGATGTCCTCGGGGAAGCGCCGGTCGAGGGCCGTCAGTACGGGGTAGTCACGGTCGCCGATGCGCCGGTGGGCGGTGGCCGCCATCGAGGGCACCCACCAGCCGAAGGGCGTCTCCCGGAGCGAGGCGACCCCGCCGGGTCCGTTGGCCGGCTTCCAGAACTCCAGGTCGCAGCCCTGATCGGCGCCCATGTGGAGGGTGTACCCGGAGGTGACCACAGGGATGTAGAGCCGGATCCCCGCGACGACGGCGCCGGGCGTCCCGGACTCCGCCGCGGCGACGGCCTCGGGCAGGTCCTCGGCGAGGGCGGTGCCGAAGGCGGTGCGGTGGCCGAGGAGATCGGCGTAGACGGGCCGGCCGGCGAAGCCCTTCGCCAGGGCGGCGAGCGCGTCGGCGCGGGCGCCGGGGGCGAGCGCCACCCGGTGGACCAGTTCCCCGTCGGGGACCAGGCCGTAGGGCATCGATGCCGCTTCGAGGACCTCGGCGACCTCGCGGAGGTTGAGTTCGGCGAGTTGGGCGGGGAGCAGGTCGTCCCGTACGACGGCCAGCCGGCCCCCGCGTTCGACGATGCTTCCGGATTCGGCCGCCTGCGCCAGGATCTCCCGTTCGCGGACGGCCCGCCGGGCCTCCTGCGCCTGCGCCGGGGTCCGGGACCCGCGTGCGCGCTCCGAGCCCTTCGGCTGCGAGGATGAAGCGGTCCGCTGGAACGGCATCCAGCTCAGATGCCGACGGATGCCGCTCATGATCACCTCAGGGCTCGTGTACGCAGAAATCGACCCCACCGTGCCCGACGGCCCCCGGTGGCCGAAACTCACCTTACGGGTCGGTGTCCGAAAGGTGAACAGGATCTTCCCCCGCAGACCTGATTCTTATGAAATCCACAGGTCAGCGGGGACCTCGGCGCACGGCCCGCAGCCACTCCTTGTTCATGGCGGCGATCGACGGGAGCGGGATCCCCTTGGGGCAGGCGGTGGCGCACTCGCCGGTCAGGGTGCACCCCCCGAAGCCCTCGGCGTCCATGGTGGCGACCATGTCCAGGACCCGGGTCTCGCGCTCCGGCGAGCCCTGCGGGAGCACGTTCAGGTGGTTGACCTTGGCGGAGGTGAAGAGCATCGCGGAGCCGTTGGGGCAGGCGGCCACGCAGGCTCCGCAGCCGATGCACTCGGCGTGCTCGAAGGCGTAGTCGGCGTCGGGCTTGGGCACGGCCGTGGCGTGCGCCTCGGGAGCGGAGCCGGTCGGGGCGGTGATGTACCCGCCGGCCTGGATGACCCGGTCGAGCGCCCCGCGGTCGACGACGAGGTCCTTCACGACGGGGAAGGCCGAGGCGCGCCAGGGTTCGACGTCGATGGTGTCGCCGTCGGTGAAGGAGCGCATGTGGAGCTGGCAGGTCGTGGTGCGCTCCGGCCCGTGGGCGTCGCCGTTGATGACGAGGCTGCACGCGCCGCAGATGCCCTCGCGGCAGTCGTGGTCGAAGGCGACCGGGTCCTCACCGCTCAGGATGAGGTCCTCGTTGAGGGTGTCGAGCATTTCGAGGAAGGACATGCCCTCCGAGATGCCGTCGACCTCGTACGAGGCCATCGCGCCGGGTTCGGCGGCGTTCTTCTGGCGCCAGACGCGCAGGGTGAGCTTCATGCGTAGCTCCGCTGGGTGGGGTGGACGTACTCGAAGACGAGGTCTTCCTTGTGCAGGACGGGCGCGGCGCCGGTTCCGGTGTACTGCCAGGCGGCCGCGTACCCGAACTCCTCGTCGCGGCGGGCGGCTTCGCCGTCCGGGGTCTGGGACTCCTCGCGGAAGTGGCCGCCGCAGGATTCGGCGCGGTGGAGGGCGTCGAGGCACATCAGCTCGGCGAGCTCCAGGTAGTCGACGATGCGGTTGGCCTTCTCCAGCGACTGGTTGAACTCCTCGCCGCTGCCCGGCACCTTGATCCGGCGCCAGAACTCCTCGCGGATCTCGGGGATCCGGGCGAGGGCCTTGCGCAGGCCCTCCTCGGTCCGGGCCATCCCGCAGTACTCCCACATCAGTTCGCCGATCTCCCGGTGGAAGGAGTCGGGCGTGCGGTCTCCGTCGACGGCCAGCAGCTTGGCGAGGCAGTCGCGGGTCTCGCGGACGGCGGCCGCGGCCTCGGGGTGGGTGTCGTCGACCTCGTCCCGGTGCGGGTGGCGGGCCAGGTAGTCGTTGATGGTGGAGGGGAGCACGAAGTAGCCGTCGCCGAGGCCCTGCATGAGGGCGGAGGCGCCCAGACGGTTGGCGCCGTGGTCGGAGAAGTTGGCCTCGCCGATGGCGAACAGGCCGGGGACGGTGGTCTGGAGGTCGTAGTCGACCCACAGTCCGCCCATCGTGTAGTGCACGGCGGGATAGATCCGCATGGGGACCTCGTACGGGTTCTCCGCGGTGATCCGCTCGTACATGTCGAAGAGGTTGCCGTACTTCTCGGCGACCTTCTCCTTGCCCATGCGGCGGATGGCGTCGGCGAAGTCGAGGTAGACGCCCTGGCCGCCGGGGCCCACGCCGCGGCCCTCGTCGCAGACGTTCTTGGCCGCGCGGGAGGCGATGTCTCGGGGCACGAGGTTGCCGAAGGAGGGGTAGATCCGCTCCAGGTAGTAGTCGCGTTCCGCTTCCGGGATCTCGGCGGCGGGTCGGGTGTCGCCCTCGGCCTTGGGGACCCAGATGCGGCCGTCGTTGCGCAGGGACTCGCTCATCAGCGTGAGCTTGGACTGGTGGTCGCCGGTGCGCGGGATGCAGGTGGGGTGGATCTGGGTGAAGCAGGGGTTCGCGAAGTACGCGCCGCGCCGATGGGCCCGCCAGACGGCGGTCGCGTTGGAGTTCATGGCGTTGGTCGAGAGGTAGAAGACGTTGCCGTAGCCGCCGCTCGCGAGGACGACGGCGTCCGCGTAGTGGGTGTCGATCCTGCCGGTGACCAGGTCGCGGGCGACGATCCCGCGGGCCACGCCGTCGACGGTGATCAGGTCGAGCATCTCGGTGCGGGCGTGCATCTCGACGTTGCCGGCGGCGATCTGCCGCGAGAGCGCCTGATAGGCGCCGAGCAGGAGCTGCTGTCCGGTCTGGCCGCGGGCGTAGAAGGTGCGGGAGACCTGGACGCCGCCGAAGGAGCGGGTGTCGAGGAGGCCGCCGTACTCGCGGGCGAAGGGGACGCCCTGGGCCACGCACTGGTCGATGATCTCGACGGAGATCTGGGCGAGGCGGTGGACGTTGGACTCGCGGGCGCGGAAGTCGCCGCCCTTGACGGTGTCGTAGAAGAGGCGGTGTACGGAGTCGCCGTCGTTGCGGTAGTTCTTCGCCGCGTTGATGCCGCCCTGGGCGGCGATGGAGTGGGCGCGGCGCGGGGAGTCCGAGAAGCAGAACTGGACGACGTGGTAGCCCTGTTCGGCGAGGGTGGCTCCGGCGGCGCCCCCGGCCAGGCCGGTGCCGACCACGATGACGGTGTGCCCGCGCCGGTTGGCCGGGTTGACCAGTTTGGCCTCGAAGCGGCGGCGGTCCCAGCGCTCGGCGATGGGGCCTTCGGGGGCCTTGGTGTCGGCGATCGGATCACCGGTGGTGTAGTCGGCGTAGTCGGTGCTCATGTCAGCTCACCACTCCGGTCATGACGGCGACGGGTACGGACACGAAGCCCGCGAAGAGGACGAGGGCGAGGGCGTTGGCGAGGAACTTCAGGGTCCTGTCCCGCCGGGCGTTGCCCGCGCCCAGGGTCTGGGCGGCGCTCCAGAAGCCGTGGCGGACGTGGAGTCCGAGTGCGGCCATCGCCACGACGTAGATGGTGTTGCCGTACCAGGTGGAGAAGGTGGCGAGGACGTTCTCGTACGGGTGCCCGGCCCAGGCCCGCTCGTTCACCGTGAGCGTGGTGAGGTCGAGCAGGTGCCACACGATGAACAGGGCGAGGATGATGCCGCCCCAGCGCATGGTGCGGGTGGCGTAGCTCGCGCGGCGGCGCTTGTGGGCGTACTTCACCGGGCGCGCCCTGATGTCGCGGCGGCTGAGCTGGTACGCGCAGACTCCGTGCGCGACGACGGCCGCGAGCAGTGCCACGCGGACGATCCACAGGGCCCATTCGTGGTGCAGGAAGGGCGAGCCGAGGGTGCGGAGCCAGTGGGCGTAGCCGTTGAACTCCTCCGGCCCGAAGAAGATCTTGAGGTTGCCGAGCATGTGCACGACGAGGTAGCCGAGCATGATCAGGCCGGAGACGGCCATCACGGACTTCTTGCCGACGGAGGAGTCCCAGAGCGTGCGCGTGGTGGACGGCCGTCGATCCGTCCGCGTTGCCAGAGCCATGTCATTGACCGTAGGGACGAAGGTCCCGAAAGGTCCAAGACATGATGGAGCTCAAGTCGATAGGTTCTTCCTATGCAGGGCGCTAGCCTGGGGCGATGCAGTTCCAGCAGCTGGTCTACTTCGTCGCCGTCGCCGAGACCCGGCACTTCACGCGCGCGGCCGAACGCGAGCACGTGGCCCAGCCGTCCCTGTCGCAGCAGATCAAGGCCCTCGAAAGGGAACTGGGGGCCGAACTCTTCAGCCGGGCGCGCGGGAACATCACACTCACCGACGCCGGCGAGACCCTGCTGCCGCTGGCCCGCCGGATCCTCGCGGACGCGGACACGGCGCGGCTGGAGGTGCAGGAGCTGGCGCAGCTCCGGCGCGGCCGGATCCGGCTGGGGGCCACCCCGAGCCTGTGCACCGGCCTGCTGCCGGGAGTGCTCCGCGCCTTCCACACCGCCCATCCGGGCATCGAGCTGCTGATCGAGGAGAGCGGTTCGCTGGACCTCGTACGTGAGCTCGCGCGCGGCTCCCTGGACCTCGCACTGATCGCCCTGCCGCTGCCCCCTTCGGCGCCTGCCCTGACCACGGTGGAGTTGCTGACGGAGGACCTCGTGGTGGTCTCCTCGGCGGCCCTGCCGCCTCCGGCGGGCGGCGGTCCGCTCACGGTGTCCGCGCTGCGCGACGAACCGATGGTCATGTTCCGGCACGGCTACGACCTGCGGGACCTGACGGTGGCGGCCTGCCGGGCGGAGGGTTTCGAGCCGGTGTTCACGGTGGAGGGCGGGGAGATGGACGCGGTACTGGGCTTCGTGCGCGCGGGGCTCGGCATCGCGGTGGTCCCGGCGATGGTGGTCGGCCACGCCGGCTCCGGCCTGCGCGCCACGCCCCTGGCGGGCTCCCCCCTGCGCCGCACGATCGCCCTGGCCCACCGCACGGACGTGGCACCCCCGCGCGCGGCCCGCGAACTGAAGCGCATCCTGCTGGGCTGAGGGGGGTGCGACCGGCCGCACACCTTTCTCCGCGATGCCACGGGCCCGGCCGGGCCGTCACGGACCCGGCCGCGCCGCCCCAGCGGCACCTGGGAGGGACCGGTCCAGGCCGTCGGACAGGAGGGCGAAGGCGCGCTCCGCGTCGGCCACGGCGGCCGGGTGGGCCTCGTCGGCGCTCTGGCCGGCGTCGATCCGGCGCCAGTTCTCGCGACCCAGCTCCTGACGGGCCGCCACCAGGTATCCGGCCGACAGGCGGGCGGTGAGCGGGTCGACCGCTTCGGCCTCCAGCACGGCGGTGAGGAGCTCCACCTCGCGGGCGGTGTAGTGGGCCAGCCGGGATTCCAGGCTGGCGGTGCCGTAGAGCAGCCGCTCGAAGGCGAGCACGTTCGGGTGGTCGCAGAGCCCCGTGATCGGGTCCCGCTCGGCGAGCGCCGCCAGGAAGTGGGCGCGCACGGCCGCCACCGGGGTCTGCCCGGCGGCCCGGTCGCGCACGATGCGCGCCGCCTCGTCCTGGTGGTCCGCGAAGCGGTCGAGGACCAGGTCCTCCTTGCTCGGGAAGTAGCGGAACAGTGTGGGTTTGGAGACCTCGGCCGCGGCCGCGACATCGGCCACGGAGACCGCGTCGAAGCCCCGCTCCAGGAACAGCTCCAGCGCCGTGGCCGCCAGCTGCTGTCGCGTCCGGAGCTTCTTGCTCTCGCGCAGGCCCTTCGTGTTCTCCATGCGTCCAGCTTAACACGAATGAGTGACCCAGTTAGTTTTGTAACCGGGTTGCTTTTTTTGCCGCGAGCCGCTTTCCTTGAAATACCGAAAACGAGGGGACGTCTCATGACGAATGCAGTGGATGCGGATGCGGATGTGGACGTGCGCGTGGACGCGCATGCGGATGCGGATGTGCTGATCGTGGGCTCCGGCCCGACCGGCCTCACGCTCGCCTGCGACCTGGCTCGCCGCGGCATCGCGGTGCGGATCGTCGAAGGCCGCCCGGCACCGCACCGCGAGTCCCGGGGCAAGGGCCTCCAGGCGGAAAGCCTCGCCCTCTTCGAGGAGCTCGGCGTGGCCGGCTCCGTGCGGAGCAAGGGGCAGGAAGGCGTGGTGCTGCGCAAGTACTTCGACGGGGAGCCCGTCAGGGACACCGCCGTGGGCAGAGGCCTGCTCATCGGGCAGTGGCAGGTGGAGGAGAGCCTGCGCGACCGGCTGGCCGGGCTGGGCGTGCGCGTGGAGTACGGGTCCCGGCTCGCCGGAATCACCCAGGACGCGGACGGCGTCCGCGCGCTGCTGGAGGACGGCAGCGTGATCCGGTCCGGCTATCTGGCGGGATGCGACGGCGGGCGCAGCACCACCCGCAAACTCCTCTCCATCCCCTTCGAGGGCAGTGGGGAGGAGGAACCGGCGATGGTCATCGGGGACGTCGGGGCGCCGGGGCTCAGCCGGGAGTTCTGGCACCAGTGGTTCTCCTCGGACGGAGGCGGAATCATGCTCTGCCCGATGCCGGGGACGGACGCGTTCCAGCTGCAGGCCGCCCCCGAGACGGACGAGCGGGGCGAGATGCTGCCGCCCTCACTGGAGAGCTTCCAGCGGCTCTTCGACCGGCACGCCCGGATGCCGGGGATACGGCTGACGGAGCCCACCTGGCTCTCCTCCTGGCGGGTCAACGTCCGCATGGCCACCCGGATACGCGAGGGCCGGGCCTTCCTCGCCGGGGACGCGGCACACGTGCACCCCATAGCCGGCGGGCTGGGCATGAACACCGGCATCCAGGACGCGGCCGCCCTCGGCCGGACGCTGGCCGCCGTCCTCACCGGGTCGGCCGGGGAAGACGCGCTCGACGCGTACCAGGCGGAGCGGCTGCCCGTGGCCGCCGAGGTCCTGGCCGACACGGCACGGCGCTACGAGCGGGTGGTGGCGGCCGTCCGCGAGCCGGGCCGGGGTACGGAAGCGGGCCTGGACTGACCTCGGGCGGTCCGAGCGGCCGGGCCGGCCCCGGCGGTGCTCAGAGCGTGGGCACCGCGTCCGACAGCGACAGGGTGTGGATCCGGTCCGCGGCGCCCGGGCGGGCGTAGTACCAGCCCTGGGCCGTGTCGCAGCCGAGGGCTCGGAGCTGGGCGGCCTGGGCGCCGGTCTCCACGCCCTCCACGGTGACGGCGAGTTCGAGGCTGTGGGCCAGGGCGACTATGCCCTCCACGATCTTGACGTCGACCGGGTTGGCCGGGTGCTGCTGCATGCCCTTGGTGAAGGAGCGGTCCAGCTTCAGAACGCTGACGGGCAGGCGGCGCAGGTTGGCCAGGTTCGAGTAGCCGGTGCCGAAGTCGTCCAGGGCGATGTCGACGCCCAGGGCGGCGAGCCGGCGCAGCGGTTCGAGGAGTTCGTCGTCGGCGCCGATGAGGGCCGACTCGGTGACCTCCAGGCACAGCGTGCCCGGCGACAGGCCCGAGGACTCCAGCACGCGGATCGTGTCGGCGACCAGGCCGGGATGGTGCAGCTGGGTCGGTGAGAGGTTGACGTTGATCCGCAGGGTGGCGCCGCCCTGCTGGTGCTGCCAGGCGCGGGCCTGGCGGACGGACTCCTCCAGGACCCAGCGGCCGAGCGGCACGATCAGCCCGGTGCGTTCGGCGAGCGGAATGAACCGGTCCGGCCCGAGCACCCCGTGCTGCGGGTGCGACCAGCGCACCAGCGCCTCGGCGCCGTGCACGCTGCCGTCGTGCATGTGGACCAGCGGCTGGTACTCGATGAAGAACTCGCCGCGTTCCAGCGCGGCCGGCAGGGCGTTGGTCAGCCCGTGCCGGGTGATGGCACGGGCGTCGGCAGCGGCGTCGGCGAACTCGAACCGGTTGCCGCCGGCCGCCTTGGCCCGGTACATGGTGATGTCGGCGCTGCGCAGTACCTCCGCGGGGGTGCGCTCGCGGGCGGGGCCCTCGACGATGCCGATGCTGCCCCGGACCGTCAGCTCGCGCCCCTCCAGCCGGATCGGGACGGAGAGGGCGGAGAGGATCCGTACGGCCAGTTCGGTGGCCTTCTCCTCGGTGTCGGGGCCGGTGGTCAGCGCCACGAACTCGTCGCCGCCGAGCCGTGCCACCACCTCGCCCGGTCCGGTCGCGCAGCTCTGCAGGCGGTCGGCGACCTCCACCAGCAGCCGGTCGCCGGCCGAGTGGCCGAGGCTGTCGTTGACCGCCTTGAAGCCGTCGAGATCGAGGTAGCACAGGCCGAAGCGCGAACCGCCGGCCGCGCCCAGGGCCTTCTCCAGGCGCTCGAAGAAGAGCGTGCGGTTGGGCAGGCCGGTCAGGGCGTCGTGGGTGGCCTCGTAGCGCAGGCGCAGGTTCAGCAGACGGCGCTCGGTGGTGTCTTCCATCAGGGCCAGCTGGTACTGCGGCACGCCCTCGGCGTCGCGCAGCAGCGAGACCGTCAGGTTGGTCCACAGCACGGTCCCGTCGTGCCGGTAGTACGGCTTCTCGACGCGGTAGCTCTCGCGTTCGCCGCGCACGAGCTCCCCGTACATCCGCCAGACGTGCGGGGTGTCGTCGGGATGGCTCCATTCGCTGATGTTGCGGCCGCGCACGTGCCCGTCCATACCGCCGAACATCTGCAGCAGCGCGTCGTTGATCTCCAGGACGTTGCCCGACAGATCGGCGATGCCGATGCCGATGGCCGCGCCCTCGAAGACCGCCCGGAAGCGGGCCTCGCTGGCGTGCAGCGCCTGCTGGGCGTCGGCGCGGGCGGTCAGGGCGGAGCGGGCGATGGCCTCCTGCTCCTTGAGGGTGCGCTCGCGCAGGGCGCGGGCGAACCCGGCCGCGATGCCGTGCTGGAGCCGGGCGCAGCGGGACCGGTACTCCTCGGTCCCCTCGACGCTCTCGGCGTCGGGGCCCTGTGGACCGCAGTACAGCACCAGGTAGGACTCGACGACGCCGAGCGTGCCGGCCAGCGCTTCCGGGTCGGTGCAGTGGACGGCGACGAGCTCCTCACCGACCCGCTGGCCGGCGGAGGACTCGAAGGGGCGGGCGCGCAGGGCCTCGACGAGGGTGCGGGTGAGCGGTACGAGGTGGCGTTCGAACTCGCCGCGGGTGAGCGAGGTCGCGGTGACCGGGAAGATCGCCCTCCCCCAGATGGTCGCGAACCGCCCGATCCGGTCCTCCAGGCCGCCCTGTGGCGCGGCAGGGTCCTCCGCCGTCTGCGTCGGCAGTCTCACGCCTTGCGTCCCACACCTGCGAAGCCCGAGAAGGCGTAGGGGTCTTCGTCCGCGCCCTCACCCTCGGGACCGCCCGTCGTGTCGGGCCGCCAGTCGGGCATGGACACCAGTCCGGGCTCGATCAGGCCGAAGCCGTCGAAGAAGCGCCCGATCTGCTCGGCGTTCCGCATGACGAGGGGGTTGCGGATCTCGCGGTAGACGTCGACGGTGCCGCTCGCCACCTCCTCCGAGAGCGGGATCCCCTCGTACGAGGCGTGCGTGAGGATCAGCAGGCTGCCGGGGGCCAGGGCGTCGCACAGCTGGGTGACGGCGGCGTACGGCTCGTCCGAGTCCTCCATGAAGTGCAGGACGGCGACCAGCATCAGGGCGACCGGGCGGCTCAGGTCGAGCCCCCGCGCGACCTCGGGGGCGCTCAGGATGTCCTGGGGCTTGCGCAGGTCGGCTGCGACGACCCCGGTCCGCTCGGTGCCGGCCAGGACGGCCTGGCTGTGGGCGACGGCCACGGGGTCGTGGTCGACGTAGACCACGCGCGCTTCAGGGCTGGCGGCCTGGGCGATCTCGTGGACGTTGCCGAAGGTGGGGATGCCGGAGCCGATGTCGAGGAACTGCGTGACGCCCTCGGCGACGGCGTACCGGACGGCCCGGCGCATGAACGCCCGGTTCGCCTGCATGATCTTGGGGAGACCCGGCATGAATTCCATGGCCCGGCGGGCCGCCTGCCTGTCGACCTCGAAATTGTGGGAGCCGCCCAGGTAGTAATCGTAGATACGGGACACGCTCGGCACCGATATGTCGATGCCTGGCGGGGCCCAGGAGGGGCGCTCCATCGGGGTCTCCAAGCCTTGGTCCTGCAGCGGTCCGGACGGATCGGACTCCTGTCCGAGCCGAATGTACTGATCATTGCCCAACGGAGCGAGCGAAAGCGGAAATTGGCGATCCGTTCTTCGTCACATGCCAAAGGCCGAACGGTCGGCCGTCGTCGAATGATCGAAACCGACAAATACCTTTTGAGAAAAGGTCGGTGAACGATCGGATCCGAAGCGAATCTGGCTCAAACCTCCGTAGCCAAAGCCTCACCCGTTCAGGCGAACCATGGGCAACCCACCCGCGCGCGGGCGCGCGTGACCCCATGATCCCCGGGTGAAAAGAGCCTCTTCCAGGCGCCTGCTGGCAGTACCGGTCCTCCTGTGGGCCGCCCTGTCCGCGACACCGGCCATGGCCGATAGCAGCGCATACGCGACGATCGACGCCGGCGACGGAACGGGCGCCGTCAGGCAGGCCCTGTCCGCCGTCGGCGGCGCGACCGCGGGCATCCGAGGTGGCGGACGTCACGGTGACCAGGGCCCCCAGGGGGACCAGGGCAACCGGGGCGGACGGGGTGACCGCGGGAACCAGGGCGGCCCGGACAACCACGGCGGCCCCGGTCAGGGGAACGGCCCCGGCCCTGGTCACGGTCATGGCGGACACGGACACGGGCACGGACACGGCGGCCATCACGGCCACCCGCCCTGCCCGCCGCCGCCTCCGCCTCCCCCGCCGTGCCCGCCCAAGCCCACCCCGACACCCCCTCCGCCACCGCCACCGCCACCGCCCCCCAAGCCCACGCCTCCCCCGCCACCGCCGCCTCCGCCCCCGCCCGCTCCCAAGCCGGTCCCGAAACCCCCCGCGCCCGCCCCGCCCCCCGTGCGCCCGGCGCCCGCTCCCCCGGCTCCCAGGCCGGCCCCGAAGCCGGTCCCGAAACCCGTCGTAAAGCCCCCCGCACCGCCGGTGGCGGCCGCGGTGATCCCCGTGGCCGTGCCGAAGAAGCCGGTCGCGCGGCCCACCTACCACGCGGCGGCCCGCAAGCCGGTGGAGCACCACATCTCACCGGTGACCTTCACCTTGATGACCGCGGCCCCCGCGGTGCTCGCGATCGTCGCGCTGCGCCCGCGCTAGAGCCGGCGCATTCCACCCCGTAATCGATTGGGAGTCATCTTGTCGGAATGGCTCGTCCTGTCCCTCGCGATGGCCGCGGCATGTGCCGTGGTGCTGTCCATCGCCTTCTTCAATCAGCGCCGGATCGGTGAGGACGACGATCCCAGCGAGACCCCCGATGTCATCGAGTACATGACGATGATGATCGGCGTGATCTACGCGATCGTGCTGGGCCTGGCGATCGCCGGCGTCTGGGAGGGCCGCGGGGCCGCCCAGGAGTACGTGCGCCAGGAATCGCAGGCCCTGCACGAGATCAGCGTCCGCTCCGAGGTCTACCCGGCGGACGTGCGCAAGAAGATCAGGTCCGACGTGGACGCCTACGTGAGCTACGTCGTCGACACCGAATGGAAGGAGATGGCCGAGAACGGCGAGCTGACGGACCGCAGCGGGGAGCTGCTGGAACGCATCCGCCGCGATGTGACGGACTACGAACCGCAGACCGACCACGAGGGCCAGGCGTACCAGCCGCTCGTGGACCAGGTCGCCGTGGTCGACGACGCGCGCAACGCGCGCGGCCAGAGCGCCGGGGCCACCATGCCCGGGGTGGTCTGGTTCGGCCTGATCGCCGGAGCCCTGGTGACGGTGGGACTGATCTTCACCCTCCAGATCAGGCGCTCGTTCCGGGAACTGCTGCTGGCCGGGCTGTTCAGTGCGCTGATCGCGTTCCTGCTGTTCCTCATCTGGGACTTCGACGCACCCTTCGGCCGGGGCATCGCCGCCACCGCCGAGCCGTTCCTCGCCCAGTTCCCGCATCTGGGCCTGGGCGACTGACACCGCGTCGTCCCGGGAGCAGCACATCGGGCCCGGCCGCTCAGGAGCGGTACCCCAGGAGCCCGGCAGCCCGGTAGCCCAATAAACCGGGGACGGTTCTCCCGTCCCCGGTTCGGCCTACGGCCATGCCCCATTCGCCCGTTCCTGATCGCGGGTCGCCGCGCCCGGACCTAGCGTGGCGGACATCGAGGCGCACGACCCCCCACGTGCGGAAACCGTTCCGCGGCTGCTCCTCGGGGATCCGGAGAATCAACCATGGGCGCGATACCCACCTCCCCCACAGCCCTGTTGGGCGCCGCCGCGGCAGGCGCGCTCCTCCTGTTCGGTGCGGCGGCAGCGCCCGCCGCGAGCGCGGCCGAGGCCGAGGCCGCGCCCATCACCTCCTTCGGTTTCGCCATCACCCCCTCGACGGTCGCCCCGGGCGGCCAGGTGGTGCTGTCCGTGACCGGCTGCAACGCCGCCTTCGCCACCGTCTCCTCCGGCATCTTCGACACCGTGAGCATCGACCGGGGCAAGACCGCACGGGTCACCGTGGACCGGGACGCGCGGCGCGGAGCCCAGTACTCCGTCTCCTTCACCTGCGCCGGCGAGACCGGCTCGGCCGACCTCACGATCACCGGCGGCACCGGCAAGCCCACGACGAGCTCCACCGTCGGGGCCCGCAGGAGCGCGAGCGCGGTCGCCGGCAGGAGTACGGGGACCAGCACCGGCACCGGTACGGGCGCTTCGCGCCCCGCCACCCTCGGCGTCCGCGGAGGCCTCGGCGGCAGCATCGCCGCGCTCGATCCCCTGGAACTCGGCGCCGGCGCGGGGCTCGTCCTCGGCGGGCTCGTCGGTCTCGGCTACGCCCTGCGCCGCAGGGACATCCGCCGCATCCACTGACTGCGCTCGAAGCCCCGCTCGAAACCAGCGCTCGAAGCCCCCGGAAACGCCGGGGGGGGCCGGGGGGGGGGGGGGGGCGCGGGGGGCCGGGGCGGGGGGGGGCGGGGGCGGCGGGGGGGGGGGGGGCGGGGGCGCGGGGCCGGGGGGGGGGGGGGCGCCGGGC